>CALBMD010000496.1 GCA_937896265.1 uncultured Pseudomonadota bacterium | reverse complement strand
AGTTCCTTTGAAAAAAGACCTGTTGCAGTCGGTTCCAGCAAAAATTAGCGCAATTTCTCTAGCAATTCTTGTGCTGTTGGCCAATATTTCGTTTGGTTTTCACCTCTTTCCTGAGTGGACGCAGGGCGCGATAAGATTTGCTATAAAATTGTCCATTTTTGGAGTATTTTTAGGGGCACTTGGTCTCATCTTTATCCGATTCCGGAGGCAGAATTAGCCTAGAAGGTTTTCTACTCAAAGTAAAAAAGGCTATAGACTATTAGGAGAGTAGAGCCCCCAATTTTGCACTATTTGCAAGGACATTTCTGAGGTGAATTAGAGTTATGGTAGTCAGTAATAATCAAACCAAGAAAGACAAAGAACCTGATCTTGGCGCTGATGCAGCAACTATCCAGTCAGACAGCTCTTCTCGAAAGAGCAAGGCTAAGGGTCAAGCTTTCTCACAAAAGGCTGAAGAGCTATTTAAAATTCTTGATGAATGCCGTGGCAAGAGCCTGCTTATCTGTATTAAAGGCTACCCGGACCCAGATAATATAGCCAGCGCTTTGGCTCTTGAATGGCTTGCTCAAACGCATGAGATGAAGACTAAGATCATCTACTTTGACAGCATCTCCCATCATGAAAATAGAGCCTTGGTAAAAAAATTAGATTTGGAGCTAGAGCAGTATAATAGCGCAAATGATCATGATTTAGACGCTTATGACTATTTTGCGATTAATGATTCTCAGAATGCAGAGCTTCCTATTCAGCTGCCAAGTCACTGCAAACTACTTACCTTTGTAGACCACCACAAGGCTCTTGGGACCATTGATGGTATGTTTGTCGATATTCGTGAAACAGCAGGCTCTACTTCGGCAATCTTTACAGAGTATTTAGAAAAATCTTCTGTTGAGTTTAGGGGCGATTCTGATTTAGAGACTAAAATAGCGACAGCTTTGATGCATGGTATTCGATCTGACACGGATGATTTTGTCAATGCGACAGCGATTGATTATAAATCAAGCCAATTCCTTTCAAAATTTGTTGATAAAGATCTTTTAGCGCTTATCTCGCGGCAAGCGATCTCTGCTAAAACGATGGACTTGACACAGGTTGCACTTCAGCACAAAGACATTCGTGAGACGTATCTTTTTTCAGGTGTCGGTTATGTTCGCGATGAAGATAGAGATGGTATTGGCCAGTGTGCCGATTATCTTCTACACCGAGAAGGTATTGAGACAGTGGTTGTTTATGGCGTGGTTGGCAACTCGGTGATTGATGGTTCACTTCGTACAAAATCACATACGCTTGATCCAGATAAGTGGCTCAAAGATGTTTTTGGTAAAACAGAGGAAGGTAAGTGGTTTGGCGGTGGCCGTAAAGACAAGGGAGGGTTTCAAATCCCCTTGGGTGTGTTTTCAAAATGTTCAGATCGTGAACTCCTATGGATTTTGATAAAGAAAACTATAGATGAGTTATTTTATGACAAAATTGGTGTCGATTCTCAATCATCCCGTGATGGCGATCTAAATTCGGGTAAGGTCTAAGGTTTATAGCGCTAATGCAAAGAGAAAAACAACTTGATCGGTTAACAAAAGTTCTTGAGTACTTACAAGAAGACCCTAAGCGTGAAGGCTTGCTTAAGACGCCAAATCGTTTTTTAAGTAGTCTTGAGTTTTTGACATCAGGCTACGGTGTTGATATTCCAGAGATGGTAAATGGCGCCCTTTTTTCAGTGCCTTATGAGGACATGGTCATAGTTCGTGGCATCGAATTTTATAGCCTTTGTGAACACCATATGTTGCCTTTTTTTGGTTACTGTCACATTGGTTACATTCCAGATGGCAAGGTCATGGGGCTGTCGAAATTCCCCCGCATTGTAAACGCTTACGCTAGAAGATTGCAGGTGCAAGAGCGATTAACTCATGAGATTGGGCAAGCGGTGGCCAAGATAGTTAAACCAAAAGGAGTAGGTGTTTTTATCGAAGCTTCACATCTATGTATGATGATGCGTGGTGTCCAAAAACAGAGTTCCTTTACTATCACAAACTCTCTCATTGGCTGCTTTCGAAAAAATGAAACCAGGCAAGAGTTTCTTAATCTTATCAAGACGAGGAAGCCTTAGGGCTAGCTCACGTGGCACTTCACATCTATACCTTTATAAATCCTTGTTCAGCAAAAGACCTTCATCGGGCAAAAAGTATCATTGAAGATGGAGGTGTCATTTGCTATCCAACAGACGTTAATTGGGCTTTTGCTGCTGATCCAAGAAAGGCTGGCGCCATTGATAGAATCTTGCGATTAAAGCCTGGCCATCCCAAAGAACTGCCCTTTAGCATGGTATGCTCTTCTATTGCCATGGCTGCTCAGTATGCCCAGATCGAAGCTTTTAGCTACCGCTTACTAAAAAAGATTTTACCAGGGCCATTTACTGTCATTTTGCCTCGTAATCATGCTTATCCGCGGGCACTAAGAGATAAAAGAAAAGCTGTGGGTATACGTATTCCGAATAGCCCATTAATTTTAGAGCTTGTGGAGCTTTTAGGTCAGCCTTTGGCGACAAGTTCTGTCCCTGGTTTTAACCCAAAAGATCATAGTTTAATTGAATACGGCTATCAGGTAGAAGAATTTTTTGGCTTTGGTGTGGACCTGATTCTTGATCTTGGCCACCCATTGCCTTATCAGGAAACCACCATATTAGATATGACAGAAGGGTATGTTAAAATGGTAAGAGCAGGGGCAGGTGATTCCTCCTTACTGCAACTTTCATAGGGTTCAAACAAGTTCATGGCAGTGGCAATAAAATGGTTTGATCTTGGTACTCTTGAGTATAAAGAGTCTTTGCGGCAACAAGCGCTTTTTCTTGCGAATGTAAGTCGTCTAAAAGAAGGGGTGATTCTCCTCTTTGAGCTTGAAAAAGTGCTTACTTTGGGAAAGCATGCTATTTTAGAGCATGTTCTTTGGCCAGAAAAAAAGCTGCAGGCTGACCAAGTTTCTGTGGTAAGGTCAAATCGAGGTGGGCAAGTTACCGCTCATATGCCAGGGCAAATTGTTTGTTATCCTTTGCTTGATTTGCGCAGCTATTTACTTGGTCCCAAGAAGTTAGTACAAGTGTTAGAAAATGCTGTGGTTGAACTTCTTAGTCAATATGGGGTAGAAAGTCACGTAGATCAGCATTTTCCTGGGGTTTGGGTAGGAAATGAAAAAATTTGTTCCATTGGTTTAAATGTCTCAAAGCATTTAAGCTCGCATGGTCTAGCGCTCAATATTCAAAATGATTTAACTCTCTTTGATGCTATTCGCCCTTGTGGTATTGAAGGAAGAGGTGTTACCAGTTTGCAGAAGTTAACAAACAAGAGCTATATCTTACCTGAGCTAAAAAAATCGCTCGCCGAGCTGATCATTGCTGGGCTAAAATTGCATGAACGGATGTTGCATTGACATTAGAAGCAGTAAAAAAATTAACCAGTGACTCACCTCTTGCTTTACGCGACTGTTGCTGGGAAACTATACAAGAACACGTGTTGCATAACGAGATGATGTTGTGTCGTACTTGCCAGCATATTATTAAATGCTTTGTTAATGAATCTGCCTTTCGTAACTATCTACGCTTCTGCCAATCACGTAAACGCCCTTTTTTTGCTGCACGATCCGATAAGCATTACATTGTCGTTTTTGAAGGGTTTACAGCTAAGGCTTAGTTTTGCCGCTAAAGATTAAGAAGCCTTTTAAGTAGCTATAAGCGGTTATCAGTTCGTAATCTTTTTGCAGCCTATCAGGCCACGCATTCATTTCATCCCATCTTTTGTGAGTCTTGGCGAAGTCACTTAAATCAGTTGCTAGAAGATGGCGTTTTAAATCCGACTCTCTCTCGCCAGGAGCAGCGTCAGGCTTTTTCTCAGGAATTAGGATGTCTGGTTCAATGCCAATTGCCTGAATCGAGCGATCAGCAGGCGTAAAATAGCGGGCAACAGTGAGTTTTATGCCGCTACCATCAGGTAAAGAGATCAGTGATTGTACTGAACCTTTGCCAAAGGTTTTGCGGCCAAGTATGAGAGCTCGTTTGTGGTCTTGGAGAGCTCCAGCTAGGATTTCAGAGGCGCTTGCTGATCTTTGATTGACCAATACTACCATGGGAAAATGGCGATAGTTTGCTTTTTTAGTAGCAAATTCTCTTTCTATTTGGCTAGAGTCGCGACCAACAGTAGAGACAATGAGCCCTGATTCAATAAAAAGATCAGCGATTTTAACAGCTTGATCAAATAGGCCGCCTGGATTGTTTCTTAAATCAAGGATCAAACTGGAAAGAGAAGTGCCGGCATTTGCCAAGATGTGTTTAATGGTATCAGAGCCCTTTTCTTGAAAGGAAGCTAACCTTAAATAGTAAAGGCCATTGCCAAGAGCTTGGCTCTCTATAGAAGGAGCTTCATTTTTGTTTTGCGGGTCTTCTTTTGTTTGCTGATAGAGAGTCTTAGGTAGAAATGCTGTATGAGGATCAAGGGAAGATAAAATACCGGAGAGTGCGCTGTTGACAATCCTGTCGCTACTCACCTGCTTAGGATCGACATAGAGTGTCTCGATAAAGTAAAGAGCCTTTGCCAACTTTTGTAGAGCGTCGTAGTGTTTTAGATCTCTCTCGTTATTTTTCCCTAACAGATAAGAGCTGATTAGCATTAGAAAAACTGTGATTAAGGAGCTGGAACACCTCTTTGTTATCATACAGGTTTCTTTGCTTTCTGCGCTAAAGCTAAAAGTTTATGCGCGCTTTTTTCATCAATGGGGCTAATCTCTTTTAGCTTCAGATAATCTTGCACAACTTTCTCAGCTTGCTTTTGGTAACCTTCTTTTAGATAAATGCTTGCAAGGACTTTGACAGGTTCAAAGCATGATTTACAAAGGGCTATGGCAGATTTGAATTGTTTGATGGCAAGATTTTTTTTACGCAGTTTTTGATAAATGCGAGCAAGCTGAAATGCAGAAAGATAGTAGGATGGGTTTTCTACGAGTGCTCGATTGTAGTATTTTTGCGCGATCTTAAGCTTTCCTTGTCTATGAAGGCTAAGGCCAATATTATGTAAAATGCGTTCTTTGAAAGGATAGCCGGAATCTTTATCTAGTAATGCAATAAGTAATTCTCGAGCTTTGTGGTACTGGCCAAGGGCGATTAGGGTGGAGCTGATATTGAGGGCAGCTGCTGGATCTTTATCAATTTTATAAGCTGCTTCAAAATACTTTAGCGCTTCTTTATGGTTTCGTAAGGATAGATGTGTTATTCCTGCTAGGTTGAGAACCTTACTGCTGTCGGCGTGAATTTTGGTAAGAGGGCGAAGAAAAGACCAAGCTGTGCTGGGGTCTCCTTGATCTAGATGAAGCTTAACAAGGCGAAGCTCGGCTAGAAGAAGCTCGTCCTTTTTCGTTATAGTGTTACTTGCTGATATCTGATCTAGGCTGATACAGGCTGGTTCCAAGAGCAAGAAACAAAACAAAAAAACAAGGCTTAGTATTTTTTTTAAGGTTGGGGTTATATCAGAAAAGTAGCTGAAATTCTTGAGCATCAAGCTGAACCCCCAATTGCTAATAAAAACCAAAGGTGGTTTAATAGGATGGTATTTCCATTTTATCACTTTTTCTTGATAACGGAGCTGAAGGCGAAATGGATGACAACGATAAAAAATTAGAACACGGCGATTTAATGAGTCGGCGTAAGCTGTTTGGTGAAAATATGCGCAGGCTAAGAGAAATGCGTGGGCATAGCAAAAAGGATATTATTCACCTAAGCAAAATTGCACCACCTTTTATAGATGCTCTTGAGGCTGGGGATTTTGATCAACTGCCAGGCCAAGTGTTTGGACGTGGTTTTGTGCAAAGCATCTGCGCCATCTTAGAGATCGATGCAAAAGAGATGATTCGTGAATATAACAACCTTTATATCAATAATACGGAACAGCCTAAGCAAGCTAAGCAAGCTCAAAGCAAGTTTCTAGACCCAAAGAAGATTAAAATTGAAATAAATTCTAAGATGTTAGCAACAGTTGGAGTAAGTTTAGCTGCTGCTTTGGTCTTGGGCGCTTTAGTCATGAGTATTGCATTTAACCGCAAAAACATAGCTGGCTTGGAAAAATCAGATATAGACGAAAGAAGCGAAGTTGTTGCAGCCGGACCTGCAGAAAACCAGGCAGAAAATGCTGCCTCAACTCTTTCTGATAATACAGGCGTTCTTGGTGCTGGGACTGTTACTTTTGAAGAGGTAGCTGCTGCTGATTTGCCATTATTAGAAGGTCAAGCTACAGCTGCTGAAACAGCAGTGTTAGTAAACCCCACGACTGCTTTAAAAGCGGAGCCTCAAACCACCGGTCTCTCAAGTGTCGATCTTGATGTCGATGGAGAAGAGCTACGGATCAATATTGAAAAGGATGGTGGCAAAGAGGAGAGCATAGTCTTAAAAAAAGGACGCCATAATTACTCCTTTAAAGATGTTTTGAATATCTGGTTTGAAAAAACAGAAGGCGTTAAAGTTCTTTTTAATGGTAAGCCAGTTAGTTCAGCAGTTTCAAACCCTAAGATAGCAAGCCGCTTGATCTTTCATAATGATGCTTTGTCTAGCAAGAAAGCAATGTAAGCGGCTAATTTTGCCTATATAAAAGAATTTCGGGGCTAAAGTTTTCAGCTTTCGCCGCCGAAATATTCTTTGAATGCAGAAGTCAAGATCTCCTGATTCAATGTTTGGAAAAAAGTGGATGAACTTTTTATGAAGAATGGTATCGTGCGCTGACCCAAGAAGGGTCCTTTTGCCAGGAGGGCAAATTGTTTCTTCAGCCAAACCCCTACCCTTGCTAAGTTAACGCTTCAGCATAGCGCAAGCTTAAGCTAGAATTCCCATATCCAACAGGTTTTGGATTTGAGGAGCTAGTTATGATCAAACAGTTTTCAAAAGTAGAAGAGCTGCAAAATTGGCGGGCTGAACAAGCAGGTCTCAAGATTGCCTTTGTACCCACAATGGGGGCTTTGCATCAAGGGCATTTATCTTTGATCAAAGAAGCAAGCGCTCTTGCTGATATTGTTATTGTAAGTATTTTTGTCAATCCTACACAGTTTGCTCCAACTGAAGATTTCGGCAGCTATCCTCGAAGTTTGGCTCTTGATATAGCAAGTCTGGAGCCTTTGGGTGTGGCTTGTGTTTTTACGCCAGAGGCTAAAGAGATCTATCCCGAGAGCTTTCAGACCTATATTGATAATCCTTTGTTAGGAAAAGTTCTTTGTGGGGCTGCGCGTCCAATATTTTTTCGAGGTGTTCTCACAGTATTGTTAAAACTCTTTAACTTAATCCGACCTAATTTTGTTGTTATGGGTAAAAAAGATTACCAGCAATTTCGCATTGTCGAGAGAATGGTTAAAGATCTGCATCTAGATATTACTGTTGTGGGCAGTCCTCTTGTTAGAGATCTTGACGGTCTTGCTCTTTCAAGTCGTAATAAGTATTTAGATCATCAAAATCGCAAAGAAGCTCTTCATTTGAGCAAGGGGCTGTTAGCAGCAAAGCAAGCCTTTGAGGGTGGTGAGCGGGTTTTAGAAAAACTGTTGTTGGTCGCTGAGAATGAAATCAAAAAAAGTAGTGCGATTAAGATTGATTACTTACAGATCGTGAATAAATTTAGCTTAGATAATGAACCGGCAAAAGTAAGTGAAGAGGCGGTCTTTTTGGCAGCAGTCAATATCGGCAATGTGCGGTTGATTGATAATTGTGAACTCTAATAGCTAATAAGAGTCTTAATATGGATATTTTGGCGCTAAATTTTCTTAAGTTTTTTTGGTGGCTAAGGAATTTTATTTACCTTTGGGTTCGTAGTCGAGCGACACCAAAGGAAGGCAAAGAAAGATTGGGTCTTGATTTGACCCGACCAGTTGTCTATGTGCTCAAGACAAGGTCGTTTAAAGACCTTTTAGTTTTAGATAAGCACTGTGAGGAATGGCAACTGCCGCTACCGCGCGCCCATTATACACAGGAGTTAGATTTAAGTGGTATAGGCTCAGCCTTTCATTTGGCCAAAACAGGCTTGCTACAAGAAAACAGAGAAAAAGAAATACCACAGCCATTGAATTATTTTCTCGATAAAGTGAGAGCTACCAAGCAAGATATTCAGCTGGTGCCAGTGTCTGTTTTTTGGGGGAGAAACCCTGGAAAAGAAGAAAAATCACTATTTAAAATCCTCTTTTTTGATGATGAATATGGTGGCTGGTTGCAAAGATTCATTACTTTCTTTGTGCAAGGCCGCAATGTATTTATTCATTTTGGGCAGCCCATTTCGCTACTTAGCCAGATTGGTCAAGAGCCGCTAGAAACCACCGCGAAGAAAATGCGCCGAATCCTACGCATCCATTTTCGTAATCAACGAGAAATTGCTTTAGGACCCTATCTTTATGATAGAAATCGTCTTATCGATAACCTTCTCTATTCAAAGTCAGTGCAACAGGCTATTGCTAAAGAAGTTGAAAAAAGTGGTTTATCAAAGGAAAAAGTGCTTCAGACAGCACGTGGGTATGCTAATGAACTAGCAGCAGATCTTTCGCCTAAGGTGATTCGTTTCCTTGATGTCCTTTTGACTTGGGTCTTTAGCCGTATCTTTAATGGGGTTGTCATCAAAAATCAAACGCGCATAGAAAATATGGCGCGTGAGTATGAACTAGTCTATTTACCTTGTCATCGCTCGCATATTGATTACCTGCTGCTTAACTATGTGGTATTTTCTCTTGGTATTACTCCACCGCATACGGTTGCTGGTATCAACCTTAATTTTTGGCCAGTAGGTCCTATTCTTAGGCGAGCTGGCGCTGTGTTTATTAGGCGTTCTTTTAATGCCAATAGACTCTACAGTGAAGTTGTTCGGACTTATCTAAATATTTTGATGCGATCTCATTATGGGATTTGTTTTTTCCCAGAGGGCGGACGATCTAGGACTGGGAAACTATTGCAGCCTAAGCTTGGCATCTTATCAATGCTTGTCAAAGCAAAGCTGGATAAAGCTAGTAAGCCGTTGATGTTTGTGCCTGTTTATATTGGCTATGATCGTGTTGTCGAGGCAGCTTCTTATATCAAAGAGTTAGGGGGAAGCTCTAAAAAGACGGAATCCTTTCGCCAACTTTTTTCATCTCTTTCGTTTCTGAGAAAGAACTTTGGCCATGCTTATGTAGCTTTTGGTGAAGGTATTATTATTGATACCAGGCAGTTTATGGAAAATACTGCTGAAAGCAATCTTAATCCTCATGTAGCTTCTTTGGCGCATCAGCTAGCTGTAAACACCAATGACGCAGCAATTATTTCTAGCACTGCTTTGTTTAGTAGCATTGTTTTGGCAACGCCTAGATGTGCTATCGCTGAGACTTCCTTAGTTCAAGCTGCGCAAACTTTTGTGACGATGCTCAAAGAAGTATATCCAAATATTCTTTTTGGTTTTAATGAGAAAGCTATCAAGGATGAATTATCGATAGCTAGTGAATTATGCGCTTTTGAACGAGTCAAGTATCAAGGAGGTGATCTTGTCGCTCTTGGTGAAAAAGAACGAATTCTTGCTACCTATTATAGCAATAACATAATCCATCTATTTGCGCTTCACTCCCTTCTAGCTAGTTTTTTCAAAGAGGAACAGAGCTTTGAAAAGCAAGATTTACTGCTTAGGGCTCAGATCCTTTATCCTTATTTAAAGGCCCAGTATTTTCTCAAAGTTGATTTGGAACATATTCAAGAAACCCTTGAACAAACGCTAGACAGCATGGTTTTAGCGAAGCTTTTGGTGCAAGAAGGATCTTTCATCAAGCGGCCGACAGCGTTTAGCGAAAATTTAACTTATTTGCGTATTCTAGGTAACATGCTTGGATCTACTTTTGAATCATGGGCTTTGTGCTTGGCATTACTTGCTAGCTTTAGCGAAGAAGAGATAGCCGTTAAGGCATTTTATCAGCGTAGTGAGATTATTATGCGAGAAAGATTAGTGCTAGGTGATGGGCCGCAACAGATTCTGATACAGCCGAAAAAGACAGAAGAGTTTTTGCATGAGCTTGAAAAAGAAAAGCTTATCTGGCCCGAAGGAGCAGGCAAACTTAAAGTGAGTTTGGCTGTTCATGAAATCGCTCGCAGACTCTCTGTTCTCTTGCAAATTGATCTAAGAAATGAGCTCTTAGGCCCAAAGAAAGTAGAAAATGGCCAGGTTTGAAAAAAATTATGATTCCCGCCGTAAGCCAAAGAATTTAAAAAAAAGTAAGGCCCGGCAAGGAGAAAAAAATCAGTCTTTTGTACTTGCTCTTGAAAAGTGGCAAGAGTTTCTCGATGAAGGATTTTTTCAGGCCAGAGTTGTAGAAGTGCATAAGCGTTATGCATTCGTTTCGCCTGAACCAAAAGACTTGCAAATAGCAACAAACGAGGTCTTTTTGGCTACTGTGGCGAAGAAGTATCTACTTTCAGCTCGTAAAGAAAGAAACTTTCTGGCAGTCGGTGATCGTGTTTTATGCCGCAAAGATAGTTCTGGGCCTAGTGATGTATCGCAAGATATTGCGGCCTGTGTCATTGAAAAGCGCGATGATCGTATGAATACGATTACCAGACTTGATCCATTAAATAACAAAAGACAGCACCATATTGCTGTCAATATCGGGCAGTTGGTAATCGTTGCAAGCTATATGTATCCTCAGGTTAAGTGGGGTCTTATTGATCGTTATTTAGCTTTGGCAGAGAGCCAGGATTTGCCTGTTGTTATTATTCTAAATAAACTTGATCTTCTTGCTTCACAAAGCGCTAAGCTGCAAGATGAAATTTGCTCTTATGAAAAAATCTATGAAGAGTTAGGTTATCCTTTGATTAAGATAGCGGCGGGGCCAAATTTGAGCTCTAAGGCCAAAAAGAGCTGCCAGAAAGAGTTGGCTGCCGTTTTTAGTGACAAGCTTTCGCTGGTAACTGGGCACTCAGGTGTAGGTAAGTCAACGATTGTCAACTTGCTTGAACCCGAAATAGTGCAATTAGTAGAAGATGAAGAGATTTTGCGCAAAGGCCGTCATACAACAACCTTTGCTAGTCTTATTAAGCTTGCTATGGGGGGGTTTATTGTTGACTCTCCAGGGATCAAAAGTTTCTCTTTAGAAGAAAGATCAGCGCCGGAATTGACCTATTGTTTTAAAGAGATGCGCCCCTTCTTGAATCAATGTAAGTTTAGAGAGTGCCGTCATATTGACGAGCCTGGTTGCGCGATACTGCAAGCTATCGAGCAAAATTTGATTCGGGTAGAGCGATATCGATCTTATGTTAGTATGCTCACGACCAATACTGGTCGTGAAGGGCGTCTGCGCGATAAGCTGTCTTAGTTTTTGAACATCAAGCAAAAGGGTGCGCAATGTATAGTTTCGAAGAAACAGCAGAGCAAAGCTTGCTTCGTGAAAGTGTCAGATCCTTTGCTAAAGCGGAGATTCTACCAAAGGCTGAAAAACTAGATCGAGATGAAGAGTTTAGTCTTGATTTAACACGAAAGATGGGTGCTTTAGGCCTTTTTGGCACTATTGTCGGACAAAACTATGGCGGTCATGCCATGGATTATCTTTCTTATATTATAGCTGTTGAAGAACTAGCTCGCATAGATGGTTCGCAAGCTGCAACTATTGCTGCGCACAATAGTCTTGGAGCCGGACCTATTTATTACTATGGCAACGAGACGCAAAAAAAGCAAATTTTGCCACAGCTTTGTGATGGCAATGGGCTCTGGGCTTTTGGTCTTACTGAGCCATCAGCGGGAAGCGACGCGCAAGCTAGTAAAACATACGCTCTTTTTGACGCTAGCCGCGGTGAATGGGTTATCAATGGCGCTAAGGTTTGGATTACCAATAGCGCCAATGAGCTCTGTCAAGGCATCACAGTGCAGGCAGTAACAGGTAAAAAATCAGACGGTAGGGCAGAGCTTTCTTGTTTTCTTGTGCCAGTTGGAACAGCTGGCCTTGAAGTAAGAGCTATGAAAAACAAGATGATGTGGCGTTCGTCAAATACAGGTGAGGTCTATTTGACAAACGTGCGGGTTAAAGAAGAAGCAATGCTTGGCCAGCAGGGACAAGGGTTTAAGATTATGATGGAAACCCTTGATAATGGCCGGCTTTCTATCGGTGCTATGGGTCTTGGCTTGGCCAAAGGGGCTTTTGACTTAGCTCTAGCCTACGCAAAAGAACGAGAGACTTTCGGTAAGTCTCTTGCAAAGCATCAGGTCATTGCCTTTAAGCTCGCTGATATGGCAACCCGTATCGAAGCGGCTCAAGGTCTTTTATATCAAGCTTGCTGGCTCAAGCAGGAGAAGAAGCCGTTTGAAAAGCTGGCATCAATGGCCAAACTTTATTGTTCAGAAGCGGCAGAATTTTGTGCTCGTGAGGGGCAGCAGATTTTTGGCGGCTATGGTTTGATGAAAGAATATCCTATTGAACGACACTATCGAGATGCTGCATTACTTCGTATTGGCGAGGGTACCAGTGAGATTCAAAGGATCGTTATTGCGAAATATTTGGGATGCTAGGGTCAACTCGCACAATAGGATTGCTTTTGATTTGCTTGCTTAGTTTGGCTAGCTGTTTTTATTCTTCATCGTTCTTTAATACAAGAATCTACGATACTCGAGCCCTTCATATCTCAACCCTATGTCTTTTTAATCAGCTTGATAAAACAAAAGAACAATTAACTGAATGGGCTGGGGATTGGGTATTTCGGCGTGAACGGCTGGCGCTCATTGATAGTAATTTGCAGCAAGGCCGTCCTGATATCCTTTTATTACAAGAGGCGTTAGAAAAGGGAGAAAGTGATTTTGATGCTGATAGAAGTATTTTAAGAGCAGGGGCTTTATCCGGATATGATTGGCAGGAGTTAGAAGTTGCTCAGAATATTGATAATGAACGCGAGTTTCTAGCAATAGCTTCTGCTGTGCCTCTTGTTATTCGGGATGCTAACCGTAAGAAGCTCAAGCTCTTAAAGTTTGGTGAAGATGGTTTTGTGGGTGTCTTCTCTGTTTCTCTTGAGAGGGAAGAGCTTATTTTATTTAATGTTCAATCACCAAAGAGTACCTCGCAGAGTTTTGAGGCTGTTGAAAGTTGGTTTTCTTTTTTACAGCACGAGATGCACACTACTTTAGAGGGGGCGGGTGTTTGTAAAGAGAGAGTTATTGTTGGCGGTCATATCAATGCAGATATAGATAGTGCTCCTTATCAGGCTTGGCTTAGAGATTTTGGTTTAGTGGATAGCTCGACTGGCTTTTGCGATGACGAAGAGGAATGCTTTACAGCAACATCAGCAAATGAAACTTATTTGCGTATTGCCGGTGAGGGCTATCATGAACGAGCAGATCGCTTGCTTGTCCACAAGAGTGCGCATGTTATGGAATCAGCGCGGGAGTTTGCCAAGCCCGCAGTTTTGCAAGCTGATGTTCTTTTTCATGGTCAAAAGAAGCTTTGGGCTAGTAAGCGTTTTGGTTGGGGCGCTTCTATTCGCTTTGCCCGGTGTAACTAGTTTAATAATCAGGTGTTCATAGAGCATGAAATTTCTTTTTATTTTTATTCTGATTGCTTCAACGCCGCTTTTTGCAGTGACGGCTTATAATATAAGCGATAAAAACCCAAGATTTTTTAGGACGAACTATTTTTTTCTTGGAATTGACCGTAATTTTCCGGCAATTGGATCTAAGAATTATCTTGAGGCAGGTAAGCTTCATGGTAACCTTGGTTTTTTTCATGTGATCTCTGAAGATTGGAGTATTGGTCTTTCGGGGGGATTTAAGCTCTTTAAAACTAGTCGTGGCGATGAGCAACCTATTGCGTCTTTTAGTCAAGAAACGGATTATTTTATTAGACTTTATCACCCGCTTTACCTGCAGGGCTGCGCTAAAGTTATGTATTTAAGCGTTGCCGAATCGGCGACCATACCCTTTCGTCGCAATAGATCCTTTGATAGTGAAGTTGGTGTGGCTTTTGCTCTTAATTTGATGTTTTTTTTATCTCCTGATATCGCTTTTTCCGGCTATGTAGAGCGCTGGCGCGGAACAAAAACAATGAAGCTACATGGAGTTGAAAGTGGGCTTAGAGCCTATATATCTCTCTAATCGCCAGAATTGCGCTTGCTAATTAGGCTTATGCCTGTTAAGAGATAACGATATTTTATTTGGAGAGATGGCTGAGTGGCCGAAAGCGCTCGCTTGGAAAGCGGGTATATGGGAAACTGTATCGAGGGTTCGAATCCCTCTCTCTCCGCCACCTGACGCACGTCACTGATACAAGTTTCGAAATATTCAAATAGATACGTAAAAACAAAAAGTTAACATAAATCAAAATTTCTTAGCTTCCGGTCAAAATCATGCAAAATTCATGTGAAACCCACCCTCAGTCGTTAGCCCCGGTCATTAACCAAAAACTAACAGTAGTCATCGTTATTCTGTCGCAAGACAATCTGCTAATCGGCAGTTCAAGCAACATGCTGCCAATAAAGCCTTATTGGGTGACGTAACATTTATCCCCACAAAGCAAGGATGGCTATATCTAGCAGCTGTTATGGATCTATGTACGAGGAGTAGGCCCTAGTCTTGAATAACGAAAAGCCTTCAAAATCGAAGATTCTTATGATCTAAGTTGTCGTCAACTAGGTTAGCCCAGTGTCCTTATTGCAATTTAGTTAGAATAAAACGACCATTCTCAACAGCTGAAATCTTTAGAGAGGGCGACACTGTATGATAAACAAAGATCGAGACCTTGTTAGTAGCTGCGAGATCTAATATGCATGATAACGTAACAGCCACTAGGTTAGTGATGGTTGCGGATGCAGTTGTTGACTGGCCAGCCCTTGCATCCCAATAACAGTATCTTTTAGTCGTGTCACCGTTTATCATAAACCATGCGGTACGATTACTTAGATTATTTGTTGCCGGTGCACCCGCTTGCTCAAAAACAAATGATGCTTGCGCAAGATAAATTCCACTCGTGCTGATCCTCAAAGCGTAATCGGGACTTCCGATATAGCTAATATCATCTCCCTTCTTTCTATCAACGCCACCGGAATAAAGTGATAAGGTACCAGAAGTCTGCGTTACACTATATGGTCTCTCATCTCCAGGCGCAGCCACAGGCTTTATTGAAATAAAGGGCTGCTCAATAGTCAGGGGAATTGGTAGAGGGTCTGCATATGCTGTCCCGATTAAAAGGTTCATGTTTTTCATACCAAATGTATACGCAGCATCCGCTATTGCTCTGATCAAAGTAGGCGTTCTGTCACGTTGAATTGTTAGAGTTTTTTCCTCTGTGTTGTCGTCAAGTGCTAAGCTTGTCACTTCGTCAAGATTAGATCCTACTATCGTTATTTCTGAACCTATGAGGCTAAGAGATGCCTGGTGAAGTGAGGCCTTAGTAATTGTATAGTGGGAAGCATGTTCAGTTGATCCTGTCTCCGTTATTGATCCTGTCTCTATGGATATTGATTGATATTACTTTTTTTTGTCGTCAAGTGGGTTCATACATGCAGAGAAGTATAAGGAAATAAAAATAATTGGCAAAATTTTCACAAAATCTCCTTAATCTTTTATGTAGTTATCAGTCTTAGTTTGATTGTACCTTATGACGAGAAGTGATACTAGTTTGCGGGATACTCGGTCATATGCGTTAACTTAAGGTTGGCGGACAGTAAATCTATTAACAGAACTTTCCAAAAATTTCTAAGCTACTTTATTTTCAGGAAGTCAGGCAATGGGGAAAACTTATTTAGCATTTGTCATTGGTATCTTGTCACAACGGTTCGAATCCATCCTCTTTCATTTGGACCATGATATTTAATCTGGCTCGATCTCGAGACACATCTAGGTTAAAAATAAAGATCAATATTTTTTGGGAGTGATCATGATTTACGAAGTTGTTATCCCGCAGGTCTGCAAGATGCTGCAAAATCTTAATCTGTTGCTTGATAAAGGCGCTGAGTATGCGCAAAAAAAGAACGCTGAGGTTGAGGTGTTATTAACGACAAGGCTTGCTATCGATCAATTCAACCTTATAAAGCAAGTGCAAATTGCTTGTGATAGCGCCAAGCTTGGTATTGCCAGACTAGCTGGGTTGGAGGCGAAGGCTCCATCTCATCCTGATACAGAGCAGCACTTGCCTGAACTTAAAGCGCGTATTCAAGCTGTGTTGTCCTATCTTGAGGAATTTTCGCCAGAGGATTTTAGCGGCTTTCAAGAGAGACGGATTAGCCAACCCCGTTGGCAGGGCAAGTATGTAACTGGGGAAGAGTTTCTTTGGCAACACCTGCTCCCTAATCTTTACTTTCATGTCACCACAGCGTATGCAATTATTCGTCATTCTGGCGTGGAAATAGGTAAGAAAGATTATTTGGGCCCTATTCCTTATAAGACATAAAAATAGGATAGTTTTTACAAGATGTTAAATCTTATAGAAGCTACCTCAGATTGGGTCTTTACAGGCGACGGGAAAGATTGCATAATGCCTGCACTGCGACGTTGACTAAGTGCCTTGCAAGATAGAGTCGCTAGTGCGAAGTTCAAGGTTAATTTTTTAATATTTACGCTAAAATGTCGGGACAAAAGAGCCTGTCATGATAGCTAGATCCCAGATGGTGCCTACCTATGAAATCCGCCAGGGTCGGAAGACAGCAACGGTAGTAGACTAGGCAGGTGTTTGGGTCATCTAGTTATCATAGCAGGCTTAAACCCGGAGTACTTTCAGACCCCCTACATATTTCGTCGCGCTGGAGTTTTGCAAGTGAGTTATCAGCCTCTAGCCCGCAAATACCGCCCTAAAAATTTTGATGACTTGATTGGCCAAGATTCAGCTGTTTTGGTGCTGAAGAATGCCATTTGCATGCAAAGAGAACCATCAGCGATTATTTTTTCAGGCGTTCGTGGCATTGGCAAAACCACCTTAGCGCGAGTTTTTGCTAAAGCGCTTAATTGCCCAACACCGCTTGCTCAAGCCAATCCCTGTGGCACTTGTCCTGATTGTGAAGCTATCGCTCAAGGTCTCCATGAGGATGTGCTGGAAATCGATGGTGCTTCAAATAATGGTGTTGATGAAGTTCGGAGTCTGCAGGAAACAGTTCAGTATCTGCCACAGAGAGCTAGGTGTAAGGTTTATATTATTGATGAAGTGCATATGCTCTCAAATAGCGCTTTTAATGCCTTACTAAAGACCCTTGAAGAGCCGCCTAGCCAGACGGTCTTTATTTTTGCCACAACTGAGCTATCAAAAATACCGCAAACGGTTGTGGGCCGTTGTCAGAATTTTTTGCTAAAAAAAATTACTCTTTTGGAATTAACCCAACGTCTGGCTTGGATTCTTGACAAAGAACAAATTTCTTATGACCCTCAGGTTCTGCCGCAAATTGCTCGCAAAGGACAAGGCTCTCTGCGCGATGCTTTGAGCTTTCTTGATCAGCTGATTGCTTTTTCTGCTGGCAAGGTAGATAGCCAGAGCCTGCAAGAATTTGGTGTTATAGGTACTTTTGAGATCTATCAGCGGCTTTTGAGCGCTTTGCTGCAAAGAGATGCTGCTTTAGTGATTGCATTGATAGATGATTTTGAGCAGCAAGGCTTTGAATACCAAGAGGTCATCTCAGAGCTTGTCCTGCAGTTGCGTAATGCTTTTATCAAGCAGAGTCTGCCGCAGGGGGCGGTAAAAAAGCAAATACTAGAACTAACCGATGCAGAGGATTTAGGGCTTTTACAGCTCTTAAAACAAGCTCAGCCACTTGCTTTAAATAGGCTCTTTCGTAGTTTGGTGCGGTGCCTTAAAGATCTAACTGGTGCCGCTGTTGATCGCTATATCTTTGAAAACTACTGTTTAGAATGGTGTTTGGATCCTGGTTTGCCTGACATTGAATCTTTGCTACAGAAGATAAATGATAAAAGCTCTAATGAAGCAGTTAAAGTTCCTGTCCTTGCGACACCAAAGCCTTCTAGCTCCCTCCTGCAGGCTGAAATGGGACAAGGATCGGTAGGCTCTTTTCCTGCTAGTTGGGATGAGCTTGTAGATATTTGGAAGAAAAAAAGGCCTATTGAAGGACGCAAGCTTGAAGAAGCTAGCTTAGTTAGTTATAGCCCCCAGGTTATTAAGATTGCCATTGAGCGCGAGAGCATGCTTGGGGCAACTTTACTCAAGCTAGACGAACAAAAGCGCTTCAAAGAGCTCTTTGCTAGCCATTTTGGGTTTCAAGGACGTTTTGATGTTGTGGCCAAAGAACATGGCATGCCGATGCCTTCTTTACTAGAGGTCCGCAAGACTAAAGCTGAGGAAAAGAAAAAACAGATTATTGCTGAGGCCCATGATCATCCTTTAACCAAGGCTGTGCAGGATATTTTGGGAGCAAAAGTGACTAGTATTGATTTTAAAGAAAGCCATACGTAGATCCGAGATGGCAAAGTACGCTAGCGAATACCACTAAATTCTTAGCCATGCAATTGCGGTTCCCATCATAGATAGTTTCTAGCAAGTTTTTAAGAGCTAGTTTGTAATA
>CALBMD010000495.1 GCA_937896265.1 uncultured Pseudomonadota bacterium | reverse complement strand
TGCTTTAAGCCTTGGGATAGAAAGCCTATTTTAGCGTTTTTTAAAACAAGCCTCTCATGTATAGGGTTAACAAAATGCCCTTTACCATTTCTAAAAAGACGCAGAGGTTTATCGCTGCTTTTGCCAAAACGAAGTCTCTTACCTTGAAAATAAAGCTCACGCTTTATCTGAAAAGCATCATAGTCGCATGGAAAAGACACAATTTCAGTCAGCTTTTGACAAAGAGATGGGGTTAGCTCCTCATCAGCATCAAGACTTAGTACCCATGGACGAGTACATGCTTGCAAAGCGAAGTTTTTTTGGTTACAAAAATTGTCAAATGCTCGCACTAAAACCTTGGCATGAAAGCTCTCGGCAATCTCCCTTGTTTTATCATCGCTCATCCCATCGACTAAAATTAATTCAATACCAGAAGGCAAGCTCGCCAAGCATTTTGTAATTCTTGCTTCTTCATTAGCAGCGATGATCATCACACTAAGATTCAGAGCAACCTCTTTTTTCTTTTACATTTTGTAAAAAGCTACTAGGATATCATATTTTAGCGATAACTTTAGTTTTTCCGCCGCTTTATAGCAAGAGGAAACTGCTTTGAACAAAGAGATATCCCAAACTGTTCTTTACTCGCGTCACAAAGATTTAAAAGCTAAAATGGCACCCTTTGGCTCTTGGGTCATGCCTATTTTTTACCAAAGCGTTATTTTTGAGCACAACTATGTTAGGTCACAGGTAGGAATTTTTGATGTTAGCCATATGGGTGAAATCTTTGTGCAAGGAAAAGACGCTTCGTCATTTCTGCAGGGTCTTACCATAAACAATATCGACAAGCTAAAGGTAGGGTCTAGTCAATATACTGCTCTTTGCAACGAAAAAGGCGGCATCATTGATGATCTCATCATCTATCGCATTTTTGATCAAACTTACTTACTTTGTGTCAATGCCGCAAATATCGCCAAAGATTTCTCCTGGCTACAGAGCCATCAACAGGGCTTTTTAGACTTGTCTTTAACAAATCGTTCTAGTGATTTTGGTCAAATCGCTATCCAAGGACCTCTTAGCTTAAAGCTCCTAAACACTGTTTTTTCAGCCGAAAAGATTGATTTTTCACAGCTAAGTTATGGTCAAATCATCGAAGTAGAGCTGTTTGGATTAAAGGTCTTTTTTGCTAGAACAGGCTACACTGGCGAAATGGGTTTTGAGGCATACCTGCCTCTTAGCCTTGTAGGTAGTCTCTGGGATCTTCTCTTAGCTTGCCCGCATCCAAAGGCTCTTCCTATCGGACTAGGCGCCAGAGATACTCTTAGACTTGAAGCGGGTTTTATTTTATACGGTAATGACGCGAACGATCAAACAACCCCGATGGAAGTTGGTATTGGCTGGGCCTGTCGTCTTCTTGAAAAGGATTTCATAGGCAAAGATGCCATCTTAGAAGCTAAGAAAAGAGGCCTTGAACGTAAAATTGAAGGTTTTATCATGGATGAGCAGGCGATCCCTAGAGCTAACATGACCTTATGGCAAGATGATAAAGAGATCGGTTTAGTTACATCAGGCTCTTATTTGCCGAGTTTGCAAAAAGCCGGCGGCTTAGCGCTAGTAAGCTGTAAAGCAAACATTGAAAAACCTATTTTTGTTGATGTCAGAGGCCAACTAAAAAAAGCGTGTATTGTGAAAAAACCACTTTATGTGAGCAAGTCAAAAACTAGTTAAGGAAAGTAATCATGGAAAAACTTAAATTCCCAGATAATTATTTCTATTCAAAAGAACATGAGTGGTTATCAGACAAAAAAGGTATTGTAACTGTTGGCGTCTCAGCTTTTGCTATCGACCAGTTAGGAGATATTGTTCATATTGATTTACCTGAAAATAATGGTCAAAGCTACGGCGCTGGCGATTCATTTGGTACCATAGAATCAACAAAAACTGTCTCTGATCTCTACATGCCTGCTTCTGGCAAAATTGTAGCTATTAATAAAGCTGTGCTTGAAAGTCCTGAGTCTTTACAAGAAGATCCCTACGACAAAGGCTGGTTAGTCAAAATAAGCATTGATCAAAGTCCAGATAACTTGATGAGTGCAAAAGAATATCAAGATTATCTGAACCAAGAGGGTTAAGCCTGGCAGGTGCAGATTAAATTTCTATCACCATATGCCTCATCAATGCGCGCTACCGCTGGCCAGTATTTTCCTTTTTCACTAAAAGAGACAGGAAAAGCTGCTTTCGCACGGCTATATGGATAAGGCCATTCATCATGGCAAACAGCTCGTTGAATATGAGGGGCATTTTTTAAAACGTTATTTTGCAGCTCGCCATCTTTAATAATCTGCAAAATCTCTTCGTGTATTTTAAGCATGGCATCACAAAATCGATCTAGCTCTTCTATGGATTCACTTTCAGTAGGCTCAATCATCATAGTCTGCGCCACAGGGAAAGCCACTGTTGGAGAATGAAAGCCATAATCCATAAGCCTTTTAGCCACATCCATAACATCGACGCCTGATTTTGCCTTAATTTCACGAAAATCAACGATACATTCATGAGCAACTAAACCATTTTCTCCTTTAAACAAAATAGAATAGGACCCAGAAAGCCTTTTGGCCACATAGTTAGCATTTAAAATAGCCACTGAAGAGGCTTTTTTCAGCCCTTTGGCACCCATCATTCGGATAAACATCCAAGGCACCACCAAAATAAGAGCGCTACCCCAAGGCCCAGAGGCAACTTCGCCAACAACAGGATCTTCTGGTAAAACTTTAACAACTGAATGCGAGGGCAAAAAAGGAGCTAAAGCTTTCTTAACGCCAATAGGCCCAGCTCCTGGTCCGCCACCACCATGAGGAATACAAAACGTTTTGTGCAGATTTAAATGGCTAACATTAGACCCATAGTCCCCTGGTCGACAAAGACCTAGCTGCGCATTAAGGTTAGCGCCGTCAAGATAGATAAGGCCTCCAGCCTCTTTTACTTTTTTGCAAATCTCTGCTATTTTGCGCTCAAAAACACCATGTGTAGACGGATAAGTAACCATCAAGACTGCTAGTGTCTCTTTATAAAGAGCAATCTTAGTCTCAAGGTCAGCTAGTGAGATGTTGCCTTGATTATCACACTCAACAGAAACCACCTCAAACCCCACCATTGATGCCGTGGCAGGGTTAGTGCCGTGCGCTGAAACTGGCACCAAACAGATATTTCTAGCTTTTTCTCCTCGTTTTTCATGGTAAGCCTTAACAGCTAAAAGCCCGGCAAATTCGCCCTGGGCGCCAGAGTTTGGCTGTAAAGAAACGGCGTCGTAGCCAGTAATTTCACATAACCATCGCTCCAAATCAGCAAACAATTGGAGATACCCTTGCACCTGTTCTTTTGGTGCAAATGGGTGGATGTTAGCAAATTCTGGCCAGCTAATAGCCTCAAGCTCAACAGCAGCATTTAACTTCATAGTGCAAGAACCCAAAGGTATCATGCCGTATGTAAGAGAGAGGTCTTTGTTTTCCAAACTCTTAATATAGCGCATAAGTTCAGTTTCACTATGGTAGCGATTAAAAACCCGCTGTTTTAGAAATGCCGTTTTTCTTAAGAATTTTTCACTAAAAAAAGCCTCTTCTGGAGAGGCTTCTGCTTTTTCAACCTCCTCTGCTTTCCCCTGCAAGATGTTTACAAGCGTTAAAACATCTTGCCAACTTGTCTGTTCATCAAAACTCACAAGAATCTGATTATCACCAAGCTTTCCTAAATTAATCTGATGAGCATTAGCTTGA
The DNA here is from genome assembly GCA_937896265.1 of uncultured Pseudomonadota bacterium. GTDB lineage: Bacteria > Bdellovibrionota_B > Oligoflexia > Oligoflexales > Bog-1112 > CALBMD01. The sequence continues at coordinate 14,718 of CALBMD010000495.1, read as the reverse complement.
TTTAAATAAAAATCTCTTGCGCTTTTGTTGTTAGCAACCAAACAAAGAGTGTCAAAATAGTCTGCATGCCGCACTCTTAATGAAGAGTTATTAAGAGCCTTAGCTAGTGCTTTCGTTTTTTTATGAATCAACAGCGCTATCTGCTTTAAGCCAGAAGGCCCATGATAGACGGCATACATTGAATTGATAATTGCCAAAAGCGCTTGAGCTGTACAAATATTGCTTGCAGCTTTCTCTCTTCTAATATGCTGCTCTCTAGTCTGAAGGGAAAGGCGCAAGGCGCTTTGTCCAAATTTGTCTTTAGAAACACCTACAATTCTTCCTGGTATAAGACGCTTGTAAGCTTGTGAGCAAGTAATAAAACCAGCATGAGGGCCACCAAATCCCATAGGAGTTCCCAAACGCTGAGCAGAACCACAAGCAATATCAGCACCAAGCTCCCCTGGGCTTTTTAGTACAGTTAAAGCCAATAAATCACAACAAAGACAAACACCAACACCTTTTTGCTTAAGCATATCAATCAAAGCACTATGATCCTCAATCTGACCTTCAACCCCAGGATATGCCAAAATAGCACCAAAAAATTGGCTCCAATCTTGCTCTTGCGCTTGCCCAACAACAACACAGATGCCTCTGGCTAAAGCTCTAGTTTTGACAACACCTATTGTTTGCGGATTAAGATTGGCAGCAAGGAAAAATTGCTTTTTTACCCCATCTTTTCTTAAAGCAGAAAGCATCACCATAGCTTCAGCACAAGCTGTCCCTTCATCAAGAAGCGAAGCGTTGCTAAAAGGCAAGCCTGTAAGCTCAGTCGTGAGGGTTTGAAAATTAAGCAGCGCTTCGAGACGTCCTTGCGATATTTCCGCCTGATAAGGCGTATATTGTGTGTACCATCCTGGATTTTGCAAAATATTTCGTTTAATTACAGCTGGCAAAGAGGTGCCATAATAGCCTTGGCCTATATAAGACTTATAAATTTTGTTTTTTAGGGCAATATGGCGCAATTCATTTAAAGCCTGCTCTTCATTTAATGGCGCAGGCAAATTTAATGCTTGATTTAAAAAAATATCCTGCGGGATCGCAGCCTTAACAAGCTCAGATAAACTTCGGTATTCGATGGCCTTAAGCATCAAAGCAATTTGTTCTTCTGTTGGGCCAATATGTCGTCTGCTAAAGGCATGATCATTAGTAGCCAAATCTTCTTTTGTCATCAGTGGTAAGCCTCCGTTAGCGATTTTCGCATCCGTTTTAAAATATGCTCTAGAGAGAGAATTTTCTAGATCTTTTTCGGAAGAGACCTTCGCTTACTCGAAGAAAGAATACCAAGCTGCTCGCGATATTTGGCAACTGTTCGGCGTGCAACTTCTATCGCAGAAGAACTTAACATATGGACAATTTGTTGATCAGAAAGAGGGGTTGAAGAATCTTCAGCTAAGATGAGGTCTCTAATTTTATTTTTAACCGCCTCATTGACTAAAGCTTCCCCACGCTCAGCGGTATAAGAACCATTAAAAAAATATTTTAATTCAAAAACTCCTCTAGGAGTATGAATATATTTATTAGTTGTCACTCTCGAAATTGTTGACTCATGCAATTCAACTTCTAAGGCCACATCCTTCAAAATCATCGGTTTTAGGCAATCTACGCCATGTTCCAAAAAAGCTTCTTGCCGCTCTACTATACATTTCGCTACTTTTAAAATAGTTTTTTGCCGCTGCTGAATGCTCTTAATGATCCAAGTTGCTGATCTGATTTTTTCATCAAAGTAGGCCTTGTTTTGCTTTTGCCCCTCGTTTTTAGCCATTTGCCGGTATACTTGATTAAGACCAAGCTCTGGGATGCCGTCTTCGTTTAGAAGGACGATCCAAACACCCTGCCTTTTGGTGACATACACATCAGGGATGATGGTTTGCGAAACTTCATCACCAAAACCACGTGCTGGCCTTGGATCAAGGCTTGCAATGATATTTAAATGCAAGGCCAGTTCATCCATAGAAATTTTGAGACTTTTGGCGATCGCTGCGTAATTTTTATGTATTAACTTATCAAAATGAAGGTTTACTATTTGTTCAACCACACCATTTTTTAGCTTTTTTTCACGAAGCTGAATTTGTAGGCATTCCTTAAGGTCTCTGGCGCCTATACCGGCAGGACTGAGTCTTTGAATACTATCTAATACCCCCTCAACAAGCTCCTTATCATAGCGCCACTTTTCTTGTACAGCTTCGACTGTCGTTTCCAAGTAGCCACGACTTGAAATTGAACCAATCAGTTTTGCGGCAATATCTCTTTCTTCTTCTGTCAGCTCTAAAAAACTTAGTTGCTCAAAAAGATGGTCATAAAGACTAGTAGAGCTTGCCAAAATATTTTCGTAGTTTAAATTTTCAAGGCCAGTTTTATTTACCCGGCCCGTGTTTGTCTCCGAAACATTTTCATTTACTGATATATTATCTGTATCTGCCTCTAAAGATTCATTGATGCGTCCTTCGACCTCTTTTAGCTCTTTTAAAAGAATTTCTTCACTAGAAAAATCTTCTTCCGTCTCTTTTGATTCGAGTTCTTTCGTAGGCTGGGTGACTTCTTCTAAGATTGGATTTTCTGTCAGTTGCTCGGCAACAAAATCATTTAGCTCTATACGTGACATTTGCAAAAGCTTGATGGCTTGCTGTAGCTGTGGGGTCATCATGAGCTGTTGCGACAGCTTAATATTCTGACGAAGTTCTATGGCCATGTAAAATGCCCGCTAGAGATGAAAGTTTTGACCCAAATAATTCTTACGCACTGACTCATCTTTAAGTACTTCTTGCGGCTTGCCATGAGCGATAATCTTACCTTGAGAAAGCACATAGGCCCTTTGACAAGAACCTAGAGTTTCACGAACATTGTGATCGGTAATAAGCACCCCTAATCCTTCAAGACGTAAGTTATCAATAATCTCTTGAATTTCTTGTACAGTTACAGGATCAACACCAGCAAAAGGCTCATCAAGCAATAAAAACCTTGGTTTTATAATCAGCGCTCTAGCAATCTCGACACGGCGTCTTTCACCTCCTGATAAAGACTGCCCCATTGAATGGGCAATCTTTTCAATGCGAAAACGATTTAAAAGGTGTTCTAAGAGAGCTTTTCGCTCTGACTTTGGGACTTGTGTTACTTCCATGACAGATAATAAATTGTCAATCACCGACATTTTGCGAAAAATAGAGGTGTTTTGGGGTAAGTAAGATACGCCTAACCTAGCTCGCTCATGCATGGGAACATCGGTTATTCTTTGCTCACCTAGAAAAATATCTCCTTTATCTGGATAAAGAAGGCCAACCACCATATAAAAACTTGTGGTTTTACCAGCACCATTTGGGCCCAAAAGGCCCACTACCTCTCCTTCACGAACCTCAAAGCTAACATCGTTGACAACAGTTCGGTTCTTAAACGAGCGGCTTAAACCGAATGCAGATAAAGAGTAAGCAGCACTTGCCATTACTTTTGCTCTTCCTTTTCTGCAGGAGAGACTACACCAGCAACTTTGCCGGCTTCAATACCACCTGTCTTCATATTATAAAGAATATAGTTGCCCTGAATAAGATCATCCCCTCTTTGCAGTTTAGCATCACCTTTAGCATCGCCTTTAATCAAAATCGTCTCGGCTTTGGCATCATACTGAGCAAAACTACCACTAGCCCTTATTAATTCTTTAGTCTTTACATCGATTTTATCGATATTGACGTTACCAAGAGCGTTTACTTTATCAACCCCTTCCTGGGAATCGAGAAAGAAAATATCTGCTTTATCTGCTCGCAAAGACAAATCACCTTGATTGACGTTTACCTTTTGCTCAATAGATACTTTTCCTAGTTGCTTGGAACCAAAAAGCACTTCACCTGTGTAAGTAATTGGTATTCTTTGGTTATCGCTATTTCTAGTCGGTTTTTTCTTTGCAGGCGCTTTTTTTTTGGTTTCTTGATCCTGATTTGGCGAAGAAGAAAATTTTTTTTCTTCTTTGGGGGCTATCTGCTCTTTTTCTTCTTCTTGCTGGCGCGAAGGCTTCTCTTTTGTTGGCTTTGGCAAATCACTCAAATCTGCTCGCAACAGGCTTTTGGGGCTAAAGAAAAAAATGGCAACAACTACTGCTTTTATCGATCTAGCGCTCATAAGGAGTCATTATCCCTTCTATTTTACCAAACACTCGAATTTCAGAGCTATTTAAGTTAAGCTGAAACCCCTTATTACCTCTCATCATATGATTTTTATTTTTTACTTCTAGGGGTTCGTTGCCGTAGACCATTTCCAAGTTAGCATTATAAAAAGCTTTCTCAGTATGCAGAATATAGCTATCTTGCTCTAACGATATATTACCACTTAAGCTAGCCTTTTGAATTTGCGGATTATCTAAAATGGCGCTTAAGCTATTATCAACGAAGAAAACTCTTACTTTTTTACAAGATAGTGTCTTATTTGCCGCTTCTTTGGATTCGTGGGCATAAACTTGAAACAAATCAACCAAATTATCCTTCGTTAACAACCCAAGCGATGCCTTATAGAATTTCAAAGGCGCTTTTTCGGCAAAATGGCGCACAACAAAATCCTTTAACACAACCCTGGATTTAAGCCGGGCAGGATCTTTTTCCATCGTTTCTCGAACGCTGGTCTGGCCTCGGAAAAAGAACATACCCAAAGCGATCGAAAAGACAGAGAGGAAGATTGCGATCAGAGAAAACTTCGCAGACATCCCTTCCCTCCAAATTAAAAAACTATCGCTGCCCTAACTTGAATTTTAATAGATCATGCAGACGAATAAGCCCAAGAAATTCTTCCTGATCATAGACAAAAAGGCTTGTAACACAATGACGTTCCATTTTAGCAATAGCTTCATCAACTTTAGCATCATAGGAAATTATTTTCGGCTCTTTGGCCATCAGATCTTTAGCACAAAGCGACAAAGCGTCTCTTTGATGCGATAAAAGTGACCGTCTTATGTCCCCGTCAGTGACACTACCTATAAGTAATCCATCTTGAGAAACAACAGGAGCAATACCAAAATTGTTCTTCGTTACAGCAGCAATTACTTCATGAAAGTTGCTTTTTTCAGAGAGCTTTGGCAAAGATGCTGCCATGTGAACCAAGGTACCAACTTTAGTTAACGCCTTGCCAAGAGAGCCTTTAGGATGTAATTTGGCAAACGCTTCACTTGAAAAGCCCCTAAGACGCATTAAAGCAATGGCTAAGGCGTCACCCATTGCTAAAGCAAGCGTTGAGGAGCTTGTCGGCGCTAGACCCAGGCTATCTGCCTCCCTTGCCACTTTGGCATTTAGATGCCAGGTTGCAAGCTTTGCTAGACTTGATTGCTCTGCACCTGTAATAGCAACAGTAGTTATATCTAAGGCCCGGCCAAATTTTACCAACTCACAAACTTCCTCTGTCTCACCACTATAAGCAACAACAAGCAGCATGTCGCTATCTTGAATCATGCCATAATCGCCGTGCTGGCCTTCAGAGGGATGAAGAAAAAAAGCGGGAGTTCCGGTACTAGCCATTGTTGAGGCTATCTTTGCAGCAACATGGCCTGACTTCCCCATACCTGAAACAACCACCTTGCCTTGGCAGCTTGCCAAAGCACACACAGCATGGAAAAAGTTCATGTCAAGACCTTCAGCGGCGTTAAGGATCGCCTTGGCTTCCTCAGCCAAAGCCTCTTGCCCCCAGGAAATAACTCTAAGATGGTCCAAAATGCCCCTAATTTGTATTAGATGTTTTTTTTAAAATAGCATTCTTAACAAAGTTTTTGAACAGAGGATGAGGCTCCATAGGTTTACTCGATAGTTCCGGATGAAACTGGCAGGCAACAAACCAAGGGTGGTCTTTAAGCTCAACAACTTCCACTAAAAGACCGTCTGGAGAAAGGCCAGAAAAAACAACACCGGCGTCCTCAAACATTGCCCGATACTTATTGTTAAATTCATAGCGATGTCTATGGCGTTCCTGCACCTGAGTCTTTTCATAGGCTTGATAAGCCTTTGTACCTTCACTTAAGTCGCATGCATAGGCACCAAGCCGCATTGTGCCACCTTTTGCCTGAATTTGCTTCTGACTCTCCATCAAATGAATGACTAAGTTTTCTGATTCAGAATTAAATTCCAGGCTATTGGCATCCTTAAGACCCAAAACCTCTCGGGCAAATTCAACAACCGCCAGCTGCATGCCCAGACAAATCCCTAAGAAAGGAATTTTATTCTGCCTTGCAAAAGAAATACCTCGTAATTTCCCTTCAATACCACGACTACCAAAACCACCAGGCACAACGATACCGTCAAAGTTTTCAAGACGTTGTGCTAGCTCTGACCAAGACATTTTTTCGAGTTCGCTTGAGTCAATATAAACAGTTTTTACTTTTGCCTTATTGGCAATGCCAGCGTGAACCAGCGCTTCTTCGAGTGATTTATAAGAGTCAAGCACATCAATATACTTACCAATGACCGCAATAGTGCAGTAACTCTGCGGATTATCTAGCCTCTCAATAATATTATGCCATTCAGCTAAATCAGGGCTTCTTGTCCAGATATTAAGCGCTTCAACTATGATTTGATCAAGACCTTGAGCATGCATAACAAGGGGTAGACGATAGATGCTATCAACGTCACAGGCCTCAATAACATGGTCTCTTGGAACATTGCAAAACAAAGCGATTTTATTTTTTACTTCGTTAGAAATTGGTCTGTCTGCACGACAAATAAGAATATCAGGTTGAATACCAAAAGAGCGCAGCTCTTTCACAGAGTGCTGTGTTGGTTTTGTTTTTAGCTCTTTAGCAGCAGCTATATAAGGGACTAGGGTTAAATGAATGCAAAGGACATTATGTTGGCCTAGCTCATAACGCAGCTGCCTTATTGTCTCTATAAAAGGTAAGCTTTCAATATCGCCAACTGTACCGCCAATTTCGACGATAGAGACGTCAGCTCCTTCTGATGCGTTAAGGATATTTTCCTTAATTTTTCCTGTGATATGAGGAACTACCTGCACAGTACCGCCCAGATAGTCACCCATACGCTCGCGGTTTAAAACAGCGTCATAAACTTGGCCGGTGGAAAAGCTGTTTTTTCGTGATAACTTTGCTCTAGTAAAGCGTTCGTAGTGACCGATATCAAGATCTGTCTCGGCCCCATCTGGCAAAACAAAGACCTCTCCATGCTGAATCGGGCTCATTGTTCCCGGATCAATATTGATATAGGGGTCTGCTTTACTTAAAATAACTTTTAACCCTCTTGTTTCAAGAAGGGCGCCGATGCTGGCTGCCGTTATTCCTTTTCCAACTGATGAAACGACCCCGCCGGTGACAAAAATGTATTTCGTTTGAGTTCTACGATGGGAAGCGTGGTTTGTCATATCTATTGCGCTCAAATGCTGTTGACTATCAATTAAATGTTTAACTATTTGTAGGGTTCTCTTAGCCGACGTATACTATCTATCTTAGTGAGCTAAGGTCAAGGCTTCCTTGATAAAGTCATGTTTTTAGTACCATTTCTACCCGCTTTTGCGGCCTGCTAAAAAACCTTTCGGGCTTGTGGCTAACAAAAAATAGCTTATCTTGCAAAAAACGCTTACGTTTTTTTATCGAAAAGTCTAAACTCAAAGCTTAAATAACCCAGACTGCAAAAAAACAAGCTGTGGATAACCTGTGGACAAATTTCTCACAAGCAAAAATATTTCTCCATATGTTTTTTTTCTTCTATCATTCTAGACTATTACAGTCATAACAAGACACAGATACTTAAGACAAGGCCTTTTTACCTTGTGGATAAATAGCTTTGCGTCTGCATTAAAATTGTCAAAATGCGCCTCGCAGCCAAATCCCCGAGAAGATAGCCATTTTTATCAAAAGCTGTCGCCACTAGCACTCGCTTTTGACTGTTTTTTAACTGCAATGTACCAATAAACGGAACTCTTTTACTGCTTACTACCCGTGTTGCTGAGCGCTGCAAAAACTGGCTTCCCGCTAAGTCCAAAGAAAGCCCCCACTTTTGTTGAAAATAAGAGCATAACAATTTTTCATTGAAATCCTCTTTTAACGGCCCAAAGCAGATGTCTCCATGGTTGAGCTGAAAACTTTCTTTGCCCTTTTTAAGAGCAAAACTCGCCTTTGTATTCACATGCAAAATGCGACCGCTTTGTGCTTTTTGTAATTTAAACTGAGGAGGTGATTCACAGAAACGAGATAAAAGATCAAGGCTGCCAGCGCCAGCGCAAATCAAAACATCATCAAACTCCCTTTGCCCGCTCCTTGTCTTTACCAGAAGTTGAGAGCTTTGGGTTTGTCCGATAAAATCGACATTTTCAGCTACTTTTTGACAGCCATTTTTTTCAATCTTAGCCATTTTGGCATCAAGAAGCTCCCAAGGCTTAAAAAAAAAGTCTTCTGGGTAATAGAGAGCTCCTGCCTCTTTAAGAACTGACCCATGAACTAAATTTGGTAGAGCTTCTTTCTTTAACAACTCTATATTATAAAGGCCCCGAAAGCGGCGGTAGGCAATACGCTTTAAAACCGTATTTAGATCCGCGCTAGTAGCAAAAAATTCATAAACACCTGTTTGGCAACTCGCAACTGATGCTTCCGCTTTTAGCCGCCAAAACTCAGATAAGATGTTTTTGTAGCGCTGGCTGTGAGCAAAAGCCACCCCTTTAACAGAGACAACACCCATCGCTGCTTTTGATGCATTATCGTTGGCTTTATCACCCTCATAGAGGGTAACAAAGTAGCCAGCCTCCGCTAAATGAAGGGCACAGGACAAGCCCACTATACCAGCACCAATAACAGCAATACTACTCGTCACTTCCTGCTTCTATCTCTTTGTTTTCTTTAGGAATCTTAGAAAGAGCAACAACCTTTTCGCCAGGCTGGATTTGCATAAGCCTAACCCCTTGGGTGTGTCGCCCTATGTTTGAAATCTGGCTTACTTCAATCCGCATAAGCTTACCCGATGACGTCATAATCATCAGATCATCTTGATCTGTGACCTGACAAATAGACACAACTGGTCCATTTCTTTCAGTCACTTTGATCGTGAAAATGCCTTTTCCTCCTCGAGATTGAACTCGATACTCACCCAAATCAGTCCTTTTGCCATAACCATTTTCACAAAGAGACAGTACCGTTGACTTGGAGTCTTGCACCAAAATCTCCATGCCGATTACCGCATCGTCATCTGCAAATCGAATACCAGTAACACCTCTTGAAGCTCTGCCCATGGTCCTGACATCACTAGCTTGGAAACGAATTGCCTTACCCATCTTAGTTGCAATAAGTACATCTTCTTTTTCTGTCCCCAGGGCACAGGCAATCAGCTGATCATCTGGGTCAAGTTTTAAGCCGATAATGCCTGAGCTTCTGACGCTATTATAGGCCATAAGATCTGTGCTTTTAATAAAACCGCGCTTACTGACTGAGTAAATAAAAAAGCCTGCCTTGAACTCTTTAATAGGAAGCACAGAAACTACTTTTTCATCTTGATCAACAAAGCGAATAAGGTTCGCAAAATGCTTCCCTCTTGCTCTAAGCTCTGCCTCAGGTAATTGATAAACCTTTAGGTTATATACCCGCCCGAAGTTAGTAAAACAAAGAAGATCTTGGTGATTGCTGGCTCGAAAGACGCTCTGCAGCAAATCTTCTTCTTTCATCAACATGCCACTTTTACCCTTACCCCCTCGATTTTGTGTCGCAATATCCTTTAATGGGGTACGCTTAACATAGCCAGCGGTGGTGATAGTGACGCTTACTTCTTCGTCGGCAATTAAGCTTTCCATAGTGATTTCATCAGCATCACTTGTAATAACCTGCGTCTTTCGCTCATCACCAAACTTGGTTAAAATCTCGTCGAGTTCTTCAAGAATGATTTGCGTTACTCGTTTGGTATTGGACAAAATTTGTTTTAAATCAGAAATGACCGCAACGATTTCTCCATATTCCTTAACAATCTTTTCTCGCTCAAGGCCAGTTAAGCGAGCAAGTCGCATATCTAAAATAGCCTTGGCTTGCAACTCGCTTAAATCAAAACGAGCAATTAAAGCCTTTTGCGCTAGCTGCGTGTCTTGTGCCTTACGGATAATCTCAATAACTGGATCTGAATTTTCAACAGCAATTTTTAGACCAACCAGTAAATGAGCTTTTTCTTCGTTCTTTTTCAACAAGAAAGCAGTTCGTCTTAGCACCACTTCTCGACGGTGGTGATAAAACTCTTCTAGCATATCCTTTAGATTAAAAAGACGCGGCTTCCCCTTCGATAATGCTACTAAATTCACACCGAAATTGCTTTGCATTGGTGTTAGTTTATAAAGGTGATTTAAAATAATTTCCGCTTGCTCACCTTTGCGAACATCTATGACAATTCGAATTTCTTTTTTTGCTGATTCATCGCGAATATCTGAGATGCCTTCAATTTTCTTCTCGTTGACTAAATCAGCAATTTTTTCAATTAATTTAGCTTTGTTAACTTGATAAGGAATCTGACTAACAATAATTCGCTCTCGATCAGAACCCTTACCTACCTGCTCAACATGAGCCTTAGCCCTCATATTGATACTGCCTCGGCCAGTTAAATAAGCATCCCTAATGCCTTTTAGACCATGAATCTCTCCTTCTGTGGGAAAGTCCGGGCCTTTGATATAAAGCATCAGCTCTTCGATAGTAATTTTAGGGTTATCAATAAGTGCCTTAAGGCCGGCAACAACTTCATTTAAGTTATGAGGTGGGATGTTCGTTGCCATACCAACAGCGATCCCCGAGGCACCGTTGACCAACAGTTGCGGTACTCTAGATGGCATAACAACAGGTTCTTCATCCTTGTTGTCATAATTTGGCACAAAATCAACCGTCTCTTTTTCTAAATCTAAGAGCAGGTATTCACTAAACTCCCTCAGACGCGACTCGGTATAACGCATGGCAGCAGCGCTATCTCCGTCAATAGAACCAAAATTTCCCTGCCCATCAATGACGGGGTATCTCAGCGAAAAATCTTGAGCCATACGCACTAAAGCATCATAGACGGCAGTATCACCATGAGGATGATACTTACCAATAACATCCCCAACAATACGAGCCGACTTCAAATAAGGCTTGTTATGAAAATTTTTTAACCCATACATAGCGAAAAGAATGCGCCGGTGTACAGGCTTCAAGCCGTCTCGGACATCTGGTAGCGCACGAGAAACGATGACGCTCATCGAATAATCGAGAAATGAGGTCTTCATTTCCTTTTCGATTTTTACCGCTACAATATTCTCAGTTTTCATGGCAAACCCTATCGTGCCTTAGTAGTGATTAAACCCGGATCCGAATTTCTAGCTGTTTACTACGATGCGAAGCTAGTCCCCTTGCGGAGCGTTGCTTTGTCGTCGCGAAATCCTCATGCCCAATATGCGACACTGTGGTTTCGCTCCTTCCCGCGTCTTGCACCCAACCGAACTTCGAATCCTTTGAATTTATTGGCAATTTTCAAAAAATTTCACTTCTCGGATTAAACATCCAAATTTACAACGCTTAAGGCATTATTTTGAATAAATTCTCTTCTCGGATCAACTTCATCACCCATTAACGTGGAAAACAAACGATCAGCTTCGATAGCATCGCCAATTTCCACTTTTAAAAACGTTCTATGGTCTTTATGCATAGTTGTCATTTCAAGTTGCTCCGGGTTCATTTCACCCAAGCCTTTATAGCGCTGAATATAAGCGCCACGACGCCCTTCTTCGACTACAAACTCTTTTAAGCTATTTAAATCAGCTAAGGTTGTTTTAGTGTTTTGTTCTCCATCCTCTTTAGCAAGCTGCACTAAAAAAGGTCCTTTTGCTTGCTCTTGCATTTGGCTAGCGACTGCTCTTAGCTCCAAAATCTCTGCAGATGCTAGATAAGCTGAATCAATCGCTGTCGTCATAGGGATATTATTTATGCTTGTTTCAAAAGAAAGCGAATAAAGGCTATATTCTGGATCAAACACCATCTCTGATGCAACTTGATTAAACTCATTACCTGTCGCTTTTTTTAGCTCTTGCTCAATAGCAGCACGCAATTGAGCTGTTTTTTGTTCGTCCTTAAAAATCTCTGGACTAAGGTCAAAATCATTCACTAAAAATTCAACGATCTGCTTTTGCCTTCTCCGGCCAGCAGCTTCTAAAATATGATTATATCGCGTTAGCTTAGTAAGAACGCCAGCCATAACACTTGCATCAAGCGCTTGACCATGCCCATCAGTGATTATTAAAGAGCTCATCCCACTTTGCGATAAGAAACCAAGCAGTTCACTATCATCCTTGAGATAACGATCAACTTTGCCCTTTTTGAATTTATAAAGGGGTGGTTGCGCGATATAGAGGTATCCTTTTTCAATAATTTGCGGCATCTGTCGAAAGAAAAAAGTCAAAATTAGAGTGCGAATATGAGCACCATCAACGTCTGCATCTGTCATGAGAACAATTTTATGATAGCGGACCTTTGCAATATCAAAGTCCTCTTTGCCAATACCTGTGCCCAAAGCCTTAATCAGCAGTTTTATTTCGGTAGAAGAAAGCATTTTATCAAAACGCGCTTTCTCCACATTCAAAATCTTTCCTCGCAGCGGTAAAACAGCCTGTGTTCTACGGTCACGAGCCTGTTTGGCCGAGCCACCAGCGGAATCACCCTCAACTAAAAACAACTCGCATTCCTTTGGGTCGCGCTCCTGGCAATCTGCCATTTTTCCTGGCAAACCAGCAAAATCAAGCGCGCCTTTTCTTCGCGTCAATTCGCGAGCTTTTTTGGCAGCAAGCCTGGCTCTTGCCGCATCAATGATCTTGGCAATAACTCTTTTAACAACATCAGGATTTTCATTGAAATAGTCGGTCAGCTTCTCTAAGACGAGAGCCTCAACCCAAGCTCTCACATCAGGGTTACCTAACTTTGTCTTAGTTTGACCCTGAAACTCTGGGTTTTTTAATCTAATAGAAATAACCGCGGTCAAACCTTCGCGAATATCATCACCAGTCAAAGCCATCTTCAGGCCTTTAAGCTGGCCTGAGGCTTCGGCTATATTATTAACAACCCTTGTCAAAGCTGCACGTAGGCCTGTGACATGGGTGCCGCCTTCCACCGTATTAATGTTATTGACGTAAGAAAAAAGATTATCTTGGTAGGAGTCTGTCCATTGTAAAACACACTCAAGCTGAGCTGCCAAAACATTATCCGTCTTGCGGTCACCAAAAATCACCACTGGGTTGTTATGCAATGGTGTCTTGGAGCTGTTTAAATACTCACAAAAGGAAACTAAACCGCCCTCAAATTTGAATTCTGCTTTTTGATCTGTTATTTCATCAACAAGCGAAACACAAACCCCTTTGTTTAAAAACGATAACTCTCGCAACTTTCTCTGCAAGACATCGAAATTAAACGTTACATCTGGAAAAATTTCTGGATCTGGCTTAAACCTGGTGTAGGTACCAGAGTCTTTAGTAACGCCTATCTCTTTAACAGGAGCATCAGGCGTCCCTCTTTGATAACTCTGTTCAAAGACCTTTCCTTTTTGACGAACTTCAACTCGGGTCCATAGTGAGAGAGCGTTGACAACTGAGGCTCCAACCCCATGCAACCCACCTGAAAAAGCAAACGCTTTATCATCAAACTTGCCGCCAGCGTGCAAGATTGTCATAACAACTTCTAGAGCTGATTTTTTCTCTGTTGGGTGGATCGAAACTGGGATGCCTCGGCCATTATCTTTAACCGAAACAGAGCCATCAAGATGCATCACAACATTTATCTGATCACAGTGCCCGCCCATAGCTTCATCGATCGAATTGTCCACTATCTCAAAAACCAAATGGTGAAGGCCTTCAAGAGAAGTCGACCCGATGTACATACCTGGCCGCTTGCGAACTGCCTCCAGACCTTCTAAGACCTTAATATTATCAGCGGAATACTCTTCTGATAGCGAAGTCGTTTGATCGAAATTTTCTTTACCTGAGTTGAGCTCGGTCAATTAATAGCCCTCCTAAATGTCTGACGCATGGTTCTTGCTATCTTTGTCTCAAGATAAGCGTCAACCTTCTAGTTCTCTAATTGGCACTAATACATGTAACGATTTGCAGCCTAAAGGTTCTTTATCTGGAGCTAAAATCACAGGATTTTCTTCACTAACAAAATTAATCTTGCAGTTTTCGCTTTGAATTGTGTTTAAAATATCGCTTAAATATTTTCCGTTTATAGACAAATTCAAATCAGGTCCTTGATAGTCAGGCAATTTGATGGCTTCAACCCCTTCCACGTTGTTGCTGACGCTTTTGGCTTTTAACGTCAATTGGCGGGCTCCTAGTTTTACCTGAAGAGTTCTGGATTTCCCGGCTGCCAACATAACTCTTTTTGAAACAGTTTGCATCAGTGGTTTTGCTATACCGACATTAAACTGTCCCTCTTCATTAGGGAGAATAGTTTCGTATTTAGGGTAAGTTACATTTGAAAGAGCCACATAGATCTCACAATCAGCAACACTAGCGCAAAGAGTCGTTTGATCTTTCGATATAGCTAGTTCAATCTCTTCGTAACCGTCTAAACAAAGTCTTAAAATCTCTCCCAAAGCTTTTTTTGACAGACAGATGCCGTTTGGTAAAAAATCTAACGGTAACTCAAAACTACCTTCACAAAAAGAAAGTCTATACCCATCCGTACCAACTGCTCGTAGAGTATTTTGTTTGGGGCGATGTAAAAAC
>CALBMD010000494.1 GCA_937896265.1 uncultured Pseudomonadota bacterium | reverse complement strand
ACGGGCACCGCCCATGATGCTTTCGTAAGGGTCCAGTCGGTTGCGCACACCCAGCCGGTCGGCCGTATCTCCCGTCAGCATCATTAACCCACGTACACCGGTTGGGCTCACCAGCGACGCATCCCAGTGTGATTCCTGGTAAGCCAGGGCGGCTAATAGCCGCCAATCGTAGCCACTGGCCAACTGTGCCCGTTTGAACTGGGACAGATATTGCGGCAAGCGGGTTTTCATGCGCGTGAGAAATCCGCTGCGGTCAGCCTCTTGCAAACGCTCAATGGCCCCGAAATAGCGATCACGCAGTTGGCGCAGCGTGCCATCTTGTTCTGCGGTGGCTAAAAAACGGTTGGCTTGCTGTACCAGCGCATCGCCACTGCGCTTCGGGAAGGCCCAGACGATATCCTCCGCTTCTCCCACCGCTAACGAGGAGTCGATCCCCGGGTAGTAATTCAGTCCGATACGTAATGCTGAACGTGGCACGATGGCTATGGCGATTTTGTGGTCCGAAATCGCTTTGAGTAAATCGAGCTCATTCCAACTGGGATGTGTTTCGAGTTGGGGGATGACTTTCTGGCGGGCAAGCTCTTTGAGCCAGAGATTGTTGCTGCTGGCACTGAGTGCATGAACAACGGCTTGGTGAAGCTGAGCAATTGATCCCACCGGCATGGCGTCGTTAGGCTGCACCAGGACCAGAGGTTCTTGGGCATACGCAGCGGATGCCCGTAGTAAAGAGGCTTGGGGAGACTGCTCGTCGTCGGCGCCCGTCTGGTTTCGGTGGCTGGGTGCTTCTACAAAACGTTTGGTCAGCCAGGCAGCGGCCATATGGACTTCGCCGCGCTCGACTAAACGATGTAACGCTTCCTCATTTTCTGCCACCACGAAACGAACATTTTTATTCATGGATTTGGCAAAGGCTTCGACCAGATCCCGATCAAAGCCACTTTCCAGAATGATCGGTTTGCCTTCTTCATCGGTCGTTTTTTCTCGGATAAAACTGGTCGGCGTTTCTCGTGTGCCAACCACCAAATCTCGGGAAAGCGCTAAGGGTTGTACGTGCGGCATCAGATAGAGAACGCCGAGCAATAAACCGACCACCAGCATCAAGGCTTTTAACCAGAGCATCCAACGCGGTGCGGCATTGAGGCGACGCACAACCCCGGCTGTCCGGCGAGCAAGCGCGGATAGTCTCGAATACTTGTTAGAGAGCGGGACTTCAGGGAGTGGCATCAGGAGAAACGCTCCTTGCGGCAACGCTTTACTCTAGCATGGGGGGGCTTTGAGGGCATCTGTACAGGAAAGTCGGGCGTGTTATAATTCAAAAGTCGGAGAGGTGGCAGAGTGGTCGAATGTACCTGACTCGAAATCAGGCGTACTGCAAAGTACCGTGGGTTCGAATCCCACCCTCTCCGCCACTTCCTAAAAAGCCTTTAAGTTCAATAACTTAGAGGCTTTTTTGTTTTGGGGGTGGTAGCAGTAGTGGTAGCAAACAGTGCTCAGCTTACCCATTTATAGACGCAGACACACCTATTACCTACATGCTCTGATAGGTGCTCATAAGTTCAAAATGTTACTTGATACAGGCAAGAGAAAAGTTGCCATAATGAGAGAAATAAATCGCTTTAGGCATTTGATGGCCAGGCAAGCTCTATTTGATATCCATAGCATTAACTTGGATGACACCAAATCCTTTGAAATGGATATTAGTAGAGGTGTGTTCAAAAGTGATGGACCAGATGACCACAAGAGAATAATGGAAGCTTTAGCAATGTTCAAAGAGGTTAAAGCTACTCAACCAGTACTAGTTCCATCGACGTCAGTACAACACAGCCAGCTAAGCAACACGGTCTGACATTGCCCCAAGTGCTAGATCAGATATTTGGTCTTCAACCGTTTTGATAGACAACTCGAAACGACGTCACGGACACGCCAATGGCGTTTCTCCGGTACAGTTTGATCCGCACTACTTCAACCGGCTCAGTTGCGTCTAGTAAACCCCGGTCGATTCACCATATATTTTGCGATGGCTGGATGAGTTATTCTTTTGCAGGAATGCTGCCGCAATTGTGGAATATGGACAATCGGTAGTTATAAAGACGCTAATTGTTGAAAGATATTTTTTGAAAATTTTGATCATCGATGACGGGAAAGCGGGACATGTTCAACAATCCCAGGTCATTGCTACGATAATCATGCAATGCATGGGTTTGCTTGGAAAGAAAGTTCCAATCATCGATTTCATAAACGTGAATATCTCAAAGGTCAACCGTTTGTTTTTGGAGGGCCTGTTGGACTATTTGCCTACCTTGTCAAGAATTATTGGACATTATGCCTGTAGGGAGGTCAGTGCCATAGAAAAACTGACTCCAGACATAATCATCAGCTGCGGCAAAAGTGCCTCGATCGTCGGAGCACTTTGTGGGGGTGGAGATTGTGTCAAAATTTGCATACTGTATCCGGGGCAATACGCAATCAAAAAATTCGACTTGCTGATTACACCAAATCACGATGCCGGCAAGTTGACAGAGCATCCTAATGTCATCAAAACAAACCTAGCTTTATACCTTTCTAACGCAATTGAAGGTAAATTATCGGCAGGTCACATCGGCATTCTATTGGGTGGAAATAATAGGTCGTATAGCTACAATCGCGACGTGTGTCAACAGATCGCGAAACAGCTTGTGCAATTAAAAAAGAGGTCAGGGGCACAGCTGCACTGGACGGCATCCAGAAGAACATCAAAACATTTATTGCACGCTATGGATAGAGAATTCCAGTGTGCAGGCCAAGAGCATCATAAGCTCGAAGACATAAACGAATTGTTTTCTATCTGTGAT
>CALBMD010000493.1 GCA_937896265.1 uncultured Pseudomonadota bacterium | reverse complement strand
TCGGTCCAGCAGGATAATGCATAACAGCAAAGAGCACATTTACTGCCAAAAATATCAAATTTTGCGACCACCTTGATCTGGTAAATGATCTCAGTTCTCGCAAGACAAAGCCTCGGTAAAAAGCTTCTTCTGTCAAACAAACAATACCTAGATTAACCATCATCCACAGCCAAGCTTCTTGTGGCAACTTAGGATCAAATTTAAGAAAACCAATCGCCAAAGCTAGCGGTAACAAAACAAACAAACTGGAAAAAAGAGCTACCAGCCCTACTTTAAAAGAATCTCTCACCGTATTTTGCAAAATCAAATCTTTACCAGCGATGAGAAGAATAAGAATACCAAGCATAGCGCTATCAATATTGGCGTAAAGAGTAAAAGGCGCCGATATAGGACTTAAGCTTATACCTTCAAGAAGTCGGGGGTTATGAAATCCAGGTAAAAAATGGCGCATTGCTAGACAGCCAGCAGCAGTAGCAGGCAGCAACAAAAGAAACCGAAGCCATGTTGCAAGGCTTCTCTGCCGTGCTAGATAGATGACAGCACCAATTAAACCTACCATCATTAGCCCAACAGGCTCTATTAATCCAGCATGTAAAGCCACGATTAAAAAACCAAGCAAGGATAAAGCGCCAAG
The DNA here is from genome assembly GCA_937896265.1 of uncultured Pseudomonadota bacterium. Taxonomy (GTDB): domain Bacteria; phylum Bdellovibrionota_B; class Oligoflexia; order Oligoflexales; family Bog-1112; genus CALBMD01. The sequence goes on along the minus strand of CALBMD010000493.1, from coordinate 2,196 downwards.
ATGGCGAAACCCAGGATGCCAAGAAAACAAAATAGCGACAAAGAGTAGTAGTAGGTGTTCCATAGGTAGTTTAACCTCAAATGAATCTAGGGAGTCTGCCTTCTCTAATGGCTGATTTCTCCCACAGAGTCAATGAGAAAACTTTATTATCACCTGCTTTTAAGCAACAAAGGATTTAGGCAACATACTCAGTGCAGTTTTCTCCTAAACCTCTTCTTTACCTAAAGCTACTGCGGATCGTGACAAACAGCCTCGATATTATGACCATCGGGATCAAGCACAAAGGCGCCGTAATAATCTTTATGATAATGCTGGCGAGGACCAGGAGGGCCGTTATCCTTGCCGCCTGCAGCTATAGCGGCCTTATAAAAAGCATCTACCTGTGCGTGGTTTTCAGCCTGGAAAGCTACATGGATATGAGGCTTATTTGGCGTACCTTCATTCACCCAAAAATCGGCTTTAGGAGCGATGCCATAGCCTATCACCATCATACCGCCGGTGTACTCTTTAGGGATCTCCATCAACAATTTATAGCCTAGGGGAGCAAGAGCCTTGTCATAAAACGCACGACTCTTGGGGCCATTGCTCACTGTAACGCCAGTATGATCAATCATTGTCCTTCCTCCAAAATTTTCTTTAACCCTTTAACCTAAGATATAACTCTAATGCGGAGGAGGGAGAATTCCAAAATACATCCGCCTCAGGCCCTTCTTTAATACCAAGCCGTTGCCAAATATCAGCTAGCTTATGTTTAGATAGAAACCGTTTTTTGTATAGGGGATGATAAATGTCCTCTTGTGAGACCTTTGCTACTAATTGCTTTGAAAAGCCTGATGACCATGATTGGTAATTTGTAAACAGATCATCAAACTGCATGATGTAGCGACGCATGGCCAGCTGATGTTGAAAAAGCGGAGGGTCAGTATGAAGCCTGTCATAAAGCACACCAAATTGACTATAAGCAAAGGCTTTTGTTAAAGCGATAAGACTTGAATCTTGCCCTACCCATAGAGCTCGTAGCTCTGCTAACCTCTGATTGAAGAGAGGTCGCAAACGCTCTACTGCTATTGATGCAGGCTCTATCTTATCCGTAACAAAAAACCTCTCTTGATAGCAGAAAGCATTTTTATCATTGGCGGGTAGCGTCAAATAATCTGCAACTTGAATAACACTAGCATAAGTAGGGATACGGCTTGGAATAAAATCGCCACCAAACTCTCTTGGCAACCCTTCGCCATCTGTAATAAAACGAGCGTAGGGCATATCAAACATAGCATTAATGAAGGCAGATTCGCGCACGCTATCATAGATAGCCTTCATATAAACATTTTGTATCTTGTCTTTTATATGCTCCAAAAAAGCAGTTAAGTGTTTGGATTCTTTGCATAGATCCTGACTAATATAGTAAAAATAACCAAGAGTTCCGTCGGGTCTTTGAAAATGAATCATAGCATTAGGAGATTCGCCATAAGATTGCTTTAGAATACCCTTCTTAGTGATATCAAAAAAGCAAACATCTAAGATTTTATAGTGCAGCAGATATTCTATCTTAGTAAGCAAATGACTACCGATACCGTCAGAAAGATTTTTATCTTCTTCAGATATCGTAGACTGCAAGAGGATATCCAAATCTTTGAGAGAAGTTGCATCAAGCACTTGCGGTACAACCTGCCAACGGTTGCCAAATTTCGGCAAATCAACGAGGATAAGGTTTGATCCAGGAAATAAATGAGCTATGTTGTAGATATCTACCCCTGAGGCTGGCACTAAAGTCAACCCTGGTTTTGGTTGCAGAGCCTTGCTAAGTTCTGCTAATTGCTTATCGTATTCTTCAGAACGTGTGATATTCAAATCCGCAGCAAATGTCGAAGACGAGAATAAGAAAAGAAGAGAAGCCAGAATTTTTGACATGTATTCCTCACATAATCAATTCGGACGAGACTTTACTATGAATTGGACCTGCTAGCAAGAAACCTTTGGACTTCCCCAGAAAGGGTGGAGAGTCATGAGCAGCAACATGAACCTCGATATAATCGAAGACAAGTGCTCTGAGATCTTGTTCAGTGCTGTAAGCATTACGACTCCTTTTTGAGGCTACTAAACCAAGACTCTACGTAACTATTATTAAAGCAATTTCCCTTCTCGACATACTCGGTAAGATACCTTTAGCGTTGCAGAAATTGCGATATGCCTCAC
>CALBMD010000492.1 GCA_937896265.1 uncultured Pseudomonadota bacterium | reverse complement strand
CCAAGAAGAGTTGGTAGCATCGTAAGCATTGTTGCCTTTAACATCAGTACCTGGACCGTCGACGTTAAAATCAGCATACTTTATCTGTACTTTTGCTCTGCTAGCGATGGTGTAATCACCAGTTAAAGAAAGGTTAGTGATTTTTGCTGTTTTTGTACTACCGGTCATATCAACTTTAACATTATCCATGGTGTAGTCTAAGATAGCTCTGAAGTCACCAGTTTTTGCTTTGACGCCCAAGGTATAAAAGCGAGAATGACCTAGATCATAATTGCCAACTTGAACTAGAGGCGACAGCATGCCAAATTTCCCTTGATATTCAAGAACAGTTGCTGGCTGGCGATTTGCTTTATTAAACTGAGCTCGGCTTGTTGCAGAACTCTTCACTAGATCATCAACAAGTTGTAGGGTGACAGTAGCTGCGTCACCACCAAGAAATTGCAGGTGAAATAATGAAGTCTCTTTTGCAAAAGGCATACCCGTGGCTTTGTTTTGGTATTCAACGTAAGGTGAGTTGACAAGAGTATAGACACTGGTTTCTTTGTTTTCCCAGCCGCCTTGATTGACACGATCTTTACCAGCAAGAAGACTAAGCTGCGGCATAGCCATCCAAGAAACGTTAGCATACTCAAGACCTTCTTTGCTTTTGCCAGGTTTGACTGCGTCATATTTGGCAGAGAAGGAAACAGTATCGCTGAGTTTACCTTTCAACAATAATTTGAAGGCTTGGGTATCGATATTAGTCGTTGCTGTAGGCTTACTGCCACTTTCTTTGGTAAAACCATGATTAGAATGCGTCATATCTAGGCGATATTGAGCGCCCAAGGTAAGGTCTTTAGCTATCGTTTGAAGAGGGGATTTGCTAGCTTCTTCTGCAAAAGCGACAATAGGCAAGCAGGTTATAGCGGATAACAAAGTTCGACTTAAGGCGTTCATTGTTGTACTCCATAAATGTTAAGGCTGTATTGATCTATAGTAGATCATGAAGGTACTAACTTCCAACAACAATTAGTTTGTTGGTAACGGCGCTTGGCCATCGTTTTGATCGCGGTTTGCTTTGATTCTGTCGCGAAGGTGAGCTATCGCTAGTTTCAACTGTTTGTCATCTGGAGCCAGTTCAAGCGCTCGAGTCCAGGCTTTTTCAGCTAATGGAAGATCATCCAAGCGTTTATATAAAGTGCCTTTCATCTTCAAAAGCTTGAGACTATTGGGGTAGTAGCTGAGTAAGTTATTCACTTCAATGAGAGATAATTCTAATTTGTTTTGACGATAATATTCTGAAGCACGGGCAAGAGTAAGCGTATAGCTAGGTCCTTGTTCGATATTACCATCTTTTGCAACACCAAAGGCGCTGTCTATTAGGTTTGTCTTTTCTCGATCTTTATCTGCGACATCAGGTAACATTTGTGTTTGCTCAAGATCTGTTTTGCTGGCGTTAATTTCTCTTTTGAGCTCTTCATTGCCATCATTGAGCTCAGCAATAGGAACTTCAATGTCATAGTCTCTACCTGAATCAGGGAACTCGATGACATATTCTGTATTCCCTTTGATCGATCTTATAACAAACTTATCTTTGGGGCCGTTAGTCCCTAGGCGCTCTGTCTTTGGAAAGGGATAGTTAATGGTGCCATGCATAATTTCTTCTGCAATCTCATCTCGAGGTTGCAGAGCCTGGCAAGCACTAAAAGTAAGGCTAATAGTTATAAGAGAGCACCAGTTCACCACCGGCTCCTCCTGCTGTTTCGACAAATTCCTCACCGAGCAGCACTCGCGAAGGCGTTAAATAGATCCCTGATAAAGTAACACCGAATTTTCGGCCAAAGAACATATCCCAGCCTATTTTTACCGAGGGCGCTAAATAACCTGCAGCAAGGAGTGTGCCAATGCCAAAATGAATCCCTTGTCGCACCTGATCATAGGATTCTACTGACCCAAGAAAGTTGTGGGAGTATAGACCGTAAATTCCTAGGGCGAATTTAAATGGCGCCGGTTTTGCTGTGCTAGTACTCTTGGTCTCTGTAGTACTACTACTAGTTTGTGATTCGCCAGTCCCTTTTTCTGTTGGATATTTCGTCTGGAGTAGGCTGACTGCAGCAAAAATATTGAGTTCTAAGCCAAATTCAGATTTTCGATTGTTAAATCGCTCGCTAGAGCGCACAAGGACATCAAACATTTTTGAATCATCTTGAGTTCCTCCCACATTGGGAATCACAGCACCGCCTAGGCCAAGTAGCATGCGAAATTCGGGAACGTACTCATCTCCAGGTCTTGATTTTTTGATCTGAGAGAAGTCGATAGCTAGCTTTTGATAGCGGCTTTTGATTGTTTCGCTGTTATAGCTTCGAGCCCAAACGGTTTCATTCGTATCGGATTTAAATATCTGAAAACCAAGCACCATGTGTGTTGAGTGGTAGACAAGGACAACATCCATAAAATTCTCAATGCCCATTTTCTCAGCTGCACTTTTTAGTTCAGCAATATTGGTATTGGGTGAGGTGACAATAATCTTGCCATCAATAAGTCTTGAGGTTTTAGCATGACAAGGAACGCAGTTGATGATCCTAGAGCGTGCATTAATGCGAATTCTTTCTTCTACTAAGAGCTCCAAATATTTTTGATAGCTTGCCGGAATGGACTCACTGACTTCGACGCGCCGGATAGCAAGATTCTTTAAGCCATTTAACTGACCAGTTTTCACGTCATAGGCAAATTCAGAAAGGAGTTCATCTAGCACTTCGTGGAATTGCCGAATGGTTGTCGAAGAAGCCTCTTGAAGTTCCTCTAGCTCTTTATCTCTTTTGCTTTGTTCCTCTTTTTCTTCATTACTTAATTCCAAGTCACCACCAGCATCAATGGCTGGCTCGTCGCTAGGGTCTTGCGCTAAAAGTGCAAAGCACTTTAGAGCTAATAGCCAAATAAATAGCCATGTCCTAGCTAACCTGATGATAGATCCTCCGAGTTGCAGTGTGTTGCAGATATCTTTTCGGAAGAAAACAAAGGGTCTTTAGGTCGGGCTAATTCAAACGCAGGGCTGTCTCATCTAAATTTAGTTGCTTTTTTGAAGCAAGGAAGGATCTAGGAAAACTGCGCAGTTTTATCCCAAACCCTCATCCTTGCTGGGTTTTAAAGAAAGAGGGTTAGTCTTCTTCATCCTTAGAGGCATCTGGTGTGATTTTTTCATCGAAAGGACGGCCAATTAGGTTCAAATTTCGTCCAAAGTAATTTTTGGAAATAACCATATAGCGTTTCCGTAGGTACTTAAAATAGACTTCGTTTTGCAGCACTGCATCTAAAGATCTTGATAGTACCCAAAGCTGTTTCATGCTTTCGTTGAAAGATTCTAGCTTTTGCTTAACCGGAATTCCTTCTTTAAGTCTTGCTTTATCGCAGTCATGCATCATTTGATAAAAGCACCAATGGTAAGTAGGAAAATCGCGATTAACTAAGATGACAGTCAGTTTTTTAGCCTGAATAATCTCATCGTTAGTATTAGCTTCATGGGTGGCTAAGGATACTTTTGATTTACATTCATTAATAAACTCTTCTTTAGGCTGTTCATGAGTCATTATTAGGTTATCAAGTGCTGCTTCATTAAACTTAGTTGGATGAGGTAGAGTGTCTATGGCTTCAGCAGCGGAGCTTAGCTGCATAGACTGCTTGCTACCAAGCCCAGATCCGCAGCTTGAGGCAATCCCTACTAGTACCAAAAAGATGCTGTAATTCCTACCCAGGCGAAGTATTTTTTATCTCCAATTAAAAAGCCAGTTGCATAATTAAGCCCAAGGGTTCCATAGTGGATATTCCCCATACTATATTCGGCCCAAAAGCCTGGAGAGTCAAATCTAACTCCCTTTTGCTCCTTGAAATCACCCTCACCCTCACCAGGGCCGTGATCGACTTTAACCAACCGACTTTGCAGAGCAATTCCCCATGAAAAAAAGGATGAGCTGCGCACCACTAGCTCAGTATTTTTTGGCTTATGTTCAATAGTGGCGGCCTCAGGATCCTCTTCAGGTCCTTCTGGTGTTTCAATCGAACCATAGGAGAAGGCTGGGCCAAAATAGAGAAAATTGTAGCGAGCAGTTGTTTGCTTGTATTTCCCAGTTCCAGAAAAAGGTGAAAGTCTTAGTCCAGCCCATAGAGTACCTTCTGAGACATTGCGGCTACTCACCTTAAGCATGCTCATTAAATGTGTGGTGAGTTCTGTTGTATAGTTTGTTCTTTGTCCGGCTGTTTTAAGGTAAGGTAGGATTAAACTTACCTGGGAAAGAAAGGTGTACGGGCGATCTTTTCCTGCTTCAATGAGAAGCATTTTTTGCTTGGGTTGCGTCGATTGCTTTTTTTTTGTACCTTTTTTTTCCCCACGTTCTTCGCGTTCTTCGCGTCGATTTCTTAGCTCTATTAAATCATTACCTATAGTTCCTTCATCGATATAGGGGGAGGTCTCAGGAACTTCCTGATCGAAGATAATCGCATCTTCGGCGAAGGCGACACTCGCATTTTTGCCTAGGAAAATAAGGGTTATAAGAAGTCTTAGGTACAAGTTACCCATTCTTAGCGTATTTCCTTCACGCTAGACTTAAAGCCAGTTAGAGCATATTGCTTGCGACTTGACCAAAATTCATTATTGTCCTGCAGGAAAGTTGATGGCAAGTTTAAAAATCATTCGAAAGAAAGAGCGTGTAGCTAACCTGGCAGCTACTCGAGCAGAACCAGCGGTAGATATACCGCCGCCTGTGAACACCATAGACATAAAGCAGAGCTGGTCACTGTCTCGTTGGAGCAGTAGGTTTTTGATGCTTATTGGTGTCGGGGCCTTATTTTTAGCTGTAGTATTTCCGCGTTTGCCCCCCCCCTCGGGAGGGCTTATCGTATCAGGTATGGTACCGGTACAATTTGAAGTGAATGTTGCCGATGGTGAAGGCCACCCTATTGCTGGAGCTAGGGTGATGAATCAAGATAAGATGCTTGGATTTACTGATTCCTTTGGTGAATGGCGTCGGTTTTTACAAGTGACCCCTGGTGAGGCCTTGACTCTTTTGATCAAAAAGAATGTTGGCCCAGAAAAGCAGCGCACGGTAACAAAGAATTTTTTAGTTCCTCTTGATGCCAGTAAGGAAACTAGGCTAGTAGCTAGCATTGTTTTTGATAAAGCTATGAAGGTGGAAATAGATACTGACCCTGGTATTGCCGAGAAGGTAAAAAATCCTTCCCCTGACAAGACGGTTGGTCTCAGTTTAGCCAAAGTTTGGGTAAAGGTGAGGCTCAACACTAACCCGGAAGCGCAAGCTGGTAATCGCATTTTGACGCAAAATCTGTTGCCAACAGTGAAGGCGCAATTTGAAGCACAAGGTGTGCAGCTTGATAGTATGAGTCCATGGATAGTCGAATTGGAGCATATTTTTAACCCAGATTCCAAAGCGGTGGTTAAGGGTCTTATAGCTGTTCACTCTTCTATAAAAGGAGAAACTGAGTCAACTAGTTTTCTAGTAAACTACTCTGGTGATCGGCAAGCTACTTCCCATAAGATTCTTACCACTTTGAGTGCGCATGTGCCTCGTTCTTATTCTGCTTTTAAGTCAAGTCAGGGCTGGTTTATACGTCAACTAGACTATGCGCAACCCTTTCTTGCTTTGAAAAAAGGCGATAGTTTTCAAACAGCAGCAGGCGAGATTATTACTACCCTTGGTGTCTATCGGCAAGGTGGCAGAGTGCTTTTTAAGGTGGCAGATAAAGAAAAAAACTTATGTCAAGGTAAGAGTCAATGTTGGTTGCATCAGGTGATGGCACCTAGACTTCCTCCAGCCCTTGATTATCAGCAATATACCATTCAGCTAAAGGATGTTGATGGTGAAAATATACATGCTTTTGCTTCAGGGTATGCGCTGCGTCGTAAAGATAAAGACACTTGGACTTATTGGGCTCATCCTAAAACAGGAGCTTATCTATCAGTAGTAAAAAACCAACGCCTTTATAAGCGCCAGCATCTCACACCTCTTTAGATAAGCAACTTGGCTTATTCAAATACTAAGCTGCAATTACGTATTGGTTGCAAACTCTCGCAGCGGGTCTTTACAGTAGCTACCTCTGTAGGACTGAGAGCATGGATGCTTTCAACTCGGAGTTGAAAGCTGCGCTCTTCAACTAATAGTAGGTTTGCAACTATATGATAAACTTGCGTGCTATTCCAAGCATTTTCTCTTCCCCAAAGATGGACAAGTAGAGGCTTTTTGCCGATAAACTGCCTCCATGCTGCTTGCTTAGCTCTTGGTGAACTCAAATCAATAGAGCTGCCGACGTCGGCATCTTCATAGCCAGGCAACTCCCAGTATTGCACAGCAAATGGGTTTACTGCTAGCAACTTACTCTTAGCGGTGACTTTTAAGAAATCACGCCCTTGCCTCTCAAGCATGCTTGAAGGAATATTTCTATCTTGGCAGTTAGCCAAGTTCATCGACACTAATTTGGGAGAAAAGTAATTGCCAGCAATCTTCATCCGACTGGTGCTTAAGGAGCAGGGGAAATGCATGGCGACCCAGGAGCTATCTTCTAGGTAGCCTTCATGCCCGCCACGAGTGGTACAGTGCTTTAAAAGACGTGCCACAATAAATTTTGGTTCTCCTTGGCCAAGGAGTTGGTCTTGAAAATTTGCAGGAAAATCCTTACAAGCATCCCATTGTTCTTCTTGCGTAGCTAGTTTTTTCCCATCTTTATTAGGAGCTTGCGCTGGTTCTGACTTTTTACTTGGTGTCGGCGTTAGCTTTAAGGGTGAAGTTTGTGGCTTTGTTGGAACATCCTGACAAGCCCACAAGTGTGTAATTATAGCTAATCCAGAAATACTTTTTGTACATTTATCCCATATATGCTGCACTCTATCACCTCTTCCTTGCAATCTGCATCCCCCACTTTAGGTTTGGCATGATCTATGGTCAAGCCAAACCTTAATAGTCTGAAGTAGGTGAACTAGTGCAAGAATACCAAAAGTTAGGATTATTGGTTCAAGCCAAATATAAGGGTGACTAAATGATTCTCCAGCGTAGCTAATTTTTCCATGGTGTAAACCAGCCTGTTGAGCTACAGCATGGTCAAAGTGGCGGCTTACTATAAAGCATAAGTTGGTGGTGAAAATAGCAAAGGCTAAAGTTAGGCTGGCTTCACGCAGCGATCTGTAGTTTGGGATAGTAGGGATAGCTGCAACAAAAAAGCATAGGATAACGCTCAATGTGAAGTGGATATCAAAATGATGCCAATTGGGCTGATTAAACCAAAACATCAAGATATCCCACAATTGGTTGTCTTTGATGTTAGTAAAAGCAATCAAGAGGGTCTGCCAGAAATCTAGATTAATCATTACAATCTTGCCAGCAATAGTTAAAAGAACTAGCAGACAAAGCAAGAAAAAACAAAAAAACCATTGCTTAAGAAGATAATAAGCTCGTTCTTTTTGATTTAAAAAAAGGCCAATAGGTAAGGCAATAGGGTGTAATGGTCGGGAAGAAGGGGTGTTTAGATTAAAATCAGAGTATCGAAGAGGGGTTGGCGCGAAAGCTTGCAAATAAGATAGTCTGGTTACCAAGAACACAAAGGGAAGACCCAAGGAGAATAAGGTAGCGTTAAACATGCAGGCAACTGCTAGAAAGGCAAAGCTAGCATAGAGGCTAGGTAGAAAATAGGTTCGATAAAAATGAACTTGGGCGCAAAACCAAAGGCTGATCAAAAAGCATATGAGATTGTCATAAGAGACAACTCCGATATGAGCAAGCAGGACACCTCTGCTAAAGAGCATTGTTCCGATAAATAAGGGGATAAGCCAATTGCGACAAAGTAGACGCGCAATGAGGACATTTGCGACAACTGTCCAGAAAAAGACCAGCATGTGGAACTTGATCCAAAAATCGTGAAAAGCTATAGTTGCGTTGCAGCTTGATCCTAGTACAAGCGCGAAGATAGTTGATCCAAACCATAAAAACTGTGATCTTTCGATCGTGGGGTATTCAGCTGCCACCTTCAGGATATTTGTCACTTGCGGGTTACATCCCTCTGGGTAAAGCTTCCTGAAGATTTGCACGCTAGCTTGAGCTTCATTAGGTAAGCTAATATCGTGGTCTCGAAGCTGGAGCCAAACCAGGCGGCTTAAGATCATAAATAGCATGAGAAGGATAGCGCTAACATAGAATTTTTGTGAAGGGCGGCTAACGTTTACCTCCGGTTCATCATGACTTTATTACCACTTTTCCATTGACCACTTTGCCATTTTAGGATTAGGCACCAGCAGCTAGCTATCTCAGTCTATCAAAAAGGGCGAAAGTTTTCAGCATGGAAGAGCAGGGCTGCCGCATCTAAATTGCCTTGACGACTAGAAAGCAACGCAAGGTCTGGAAAAACCACGCGACTGGTTTCCAAAAAAAGCCTTCTTGGGAGCTGCGCAGTTTCTAGAAAGGCTGTTAAATTTTCATCAAGAAGTCGGCGGATACCCACACTAGAGCTGAAAATGCGAAGCTTTTGAAGCTTAGTGTGGGGTCAAGCCGAATAAAAATGGCCAGGGTGGAGTTCACTCTCCACCCTAGGCCTGTACGAGCGTTAGCGAGTTCCTAATTGACTTGCAGGTGCTTTTAGAATGTCAGCATCGTTTTCTTATAATGCGTTTGAGGAATTTGACGCTTTTCTTGCCAAAGACTAATAAATTAAATGCAGCCTAAAGATCATTTGATTATAGCATCTTACCAATACATCTAAGTTTTTCTTCGAAGTGAGGCGAGTTAATAATCGGACTTTAAAAGTCCTCGCATTACTTTTTTAGAGGAGCAAGTGATGAAAAACAGACATCGATTTTTGTTTGGTGCAGCCTTGTTGATGCTTAGCCCTATCTCTCGTGCTGAAGAAAGCCAAGAAATCATTTTTGATGAAGCTATGGCTGCTGAGTTTGAAGAGCAAGCAGAGATTCTTTTAGATGAAATTGGTGCTGTTGAGCAAGATTCTTCAAAAGTGGTCTATGTGCCTATGCCAGTACCAGCTGAACCACAAAAATACTTTCTAACTTGTGAAAGTGCTCAAGATCTTCAGAAATCGATGCGTACTGTTTGTGCAACTATGAAGGAATTTATCGAAAGAATGTCGCGCAATAAAATTGAAGTTACAACAAGAGTTGGTATAGACCAGATAGCTCTGCCTAAGGGCTATGCCAAAAAAGTGCGCCTTGTCCTTATTCCTGGTGCTCATAGTCATGTGCCTATCATAGGTAATACAGTGACAGCTAGACATGAATTATTGCATCAATTCAATGGGCTTGGTCATGCTAATACTCGCATCTGGAAAACACAAACTGTCACGGAGAGCTTTTCTAGTTCTCGCGATCCCTTTGATCCTTTGACTCTGACACCTGGAACAGATGCAATGAATGCGCCTCATCTTCACTTTATGAAATGGTTTTCTCCTACTGAAGAGGCTTTTGCGCAACCTGGTGGCGAGTATGTTTTGAGCTTGATCAACAAAAGCGGTCGTGATTTTAAATCTTTGAAAGCGCTCTACTATGAAGTTCCTGGCTCAGCCACCGGCCGAAAGGTATGGTTTTCTTATGTGAAGGTTGTAGGTAAGGGCTGGAACGTGCCAGAGGGGATGCCAGGAACTGCAATCGCTATCCATGAAGCAGCAGGAAGTAGTACTTTTTTAGAGGGATTGTTGGGTAGTACTCCTAAAACAAACATTCGCAGTGGTCTTATCCTCGAATTAAGTGAGATCACAGCGCAAACTGTAAAAGTAAAAGTATCTTTAGATCCTGACTGGGTGCTCGAAGAATAATCCTGACTAGGTAAGGGCCTTTTGCTCCGAGCCTATCAACGGTCTTTTCAAATCCTCTGTAATTTTCATATCTTTACTGGAATCACATTGACAAGAACAGCTTAGCAACATAACTCAACTCCTTGAGATCTATTTTCTGCAAAGATAAGGAGAGCGAGATGAGAGTTTGGAGCAAGCTGTATCATTTAGTTGTTAAGGGCGCACCGATTTGGGCTTTAACTGCGACTACAGCTATGGGTTCATTTTGGAATCAGGAGTTAATACCTTTAGCAACTGTCGTGTCTTCTTTCGGTAATCTTGGTCTTCAAGAGGCTCAAGTAGTCCCTTCTGATGTAGCAAATCAGTACTTTGAGATCCACCCAGAGGCTTATGCTACGCAACAGGCTCTTTTTGAAACGTATGTTGGTGAAGAGTTTAAGTATGACACAAGAGCTCCTGGTTATCCTCCTCTTTTAGCTTCGATGTCGAAAGATGAAGCTCTAGCTCAGCTTGCAAATACCAACTTAGTCTTTATCGTGGACCGTTCAGGATCGACTCGCAAAGCAGATACTCCACCAATGGCAGCTCGAATGTATCATACAATGCTTTCAGATAATCTTGACTTTAGTCGCTACGATAGCGAATTTGCTATTGCTAAAATGCTAGGTGAGACTGCTTATCGAGTTGACACAAATGGCATTCCTTTTATTTCTTTTGGTAATACTGTAAAGGAAGTTCAGACTCGCAACCCTAATGATCTATTAAATGCTTTCCGTGCTTATGCTCCAAGCAATGAGGCAACAAACCTTCATGACGCGCTCAAACATGCTTTTAAAAAATATGCTAAAAAAGATGATGTCGAGTCTGGTAAAAGGACACTCTTTGTCGTTATTACTGATGGTGAGCCATCAAACTTTTCGAAAAACCCACGTAAACAGCAAGATCCTACCTGGGCCTTTCAAAAAATTCGCAAAACCATCTATAAACATCTGGTTAAGAAAGACCCACATGGTGACTTTCTTAATCTCCTTTTCATTCGTGTAGGAGATGATCCTAAAGCAATAACCTTTTTAAAATGGCTTGATGAATTCAAAACCCTTAAGAGTGAAGGTGATATTAGTAAAAATGTCGATGTTCAAAGCGATAACCAAGTTGGTACTGTAGGGTTTGCTTTATCGGCTCTAAAGGCTATGTATGAAGGAGGCTTAGAGAGAGCCTTTCCAGAAGATGAGGCTTATTTGAGAAATCAATTTGAGGTAGATAGAGCAGTTAAAGCCTTGCAAGTCAAATATCCAAGTATAAAGTCTGAGCCAAATTCTAGTGTAGTCTTTCGTTACTAATCAAAAAAAGGGTTTGGGGGAAAATAGCGCTAGTTTCTTTGATGAGCGAGATTCCCTAACTCTTCCAAACACCTCTGGAAATGCAGATCTCAGATGTAATCATAGCAAGCTAGTTTCTAGCTAGTTTGTCATAGCAGCCTGGCATAAGACGGTGTTCTGGGGAGCTGCGCGCTCCCCAGACCCCAGCGCCGGGGGAAGTGTCCCCCTAGGTCAATGCTGGTAACTTAAGGTAAAGTTTGTTGCTTTGCTTGTATTAGTTGGATTTT
>CALBMD010000491.1 GCA_937896265.1 uncultured Pseudomonadota bacterium | reverse complement strand
GAAGAGCTTGCTGTCTACCATATTGAGCGAGAAGACGTTAAGCAAGACTGCGCTAAATTCTTTGAGTGGATACAAGTAAAATCCTCAGTAACAGGTACTGTCTATGTAAAATTTGAAGGAAGTGGTTGGATTGTTGAAGGTGCCTATGCTGATGCCCAAAAACGTCCATTTAACCCCGATGTTCTTCGAAAAGAAGCTGGTATCTAACCTGTAGGGCTTCTCTCTCAGAGAGAGCCCTACAACCTCAGGGATACCGCATCTAAAATTGCCTTGACGGCTAGAAAGCAGCGCAAGACCTCGAAAAACCACACGACTGGTTTTCAAAAAAAGCGTTCTTGGGAGAAACTAGCTGCGCAGTTTTCTCCCAAATCCTCATCCTTGCTGCGCTAGAATTTAGATGTGGTATCCCTGCCTACAACTTTCAATTTGTTGACAATATGCCAACCTCCATAGTATTTTTATCCTCGATCATGAATTTACCAACAGAAAAGATAATAAAAAAAATGAGCTTGCGCTGGATTCGCAGCAATGGTCCTATCTCTGGTGTTTGTGGTGGTTTAGCTAAGGCTCTTCATATCCAACCTTGGATCATCCGCACAGCTTTTGTTGGAGCGCTGCTATTTTTCGGCACTGGCTTGGTGTTATACCTGTTTTTATGGATAGCTCTTCCTTCTGAACGCTACCTAGATCGTGCTTACGACAAGAGATTTCTAGGTGTCTGCGCTCGTGTTGCCAAAAGCACCGACATTGAAGTTGGCATCGTTCGCTTGGGCGCCATCTTTTTATTTATTTGTTCTATGGGCCCAGCCATCATCGGCTATTTTATTCTCTTTTTTATTGCACCACCCTTGGATTCATAATGCCTAATCCTATCCGCGGCTTCACACGAGGCTTTCTATCTTTTTTCCGTGGTTGCAACTGGCTATCAAAGCATCCAGGTTCTGTACTCCTACTTCTTTTACCAATGTTACTTGGCTTAACTGCTGTGCTTTCTTTTTGGGGTTTTTTAGCCTGGCAGCATGAGAAAATTATCAGTTGGATTCTACCTACTGCTCCTGAAGCTATTTTCTGGCTCATGTTATTTTATCTGCTAAAAGGACTTATTTATATCGTCCTACTTAGCACTGGTCTTGTTTTCTACGTCCTTGCTACCAATATTATTGCAGCTCCTCTTTATGACTATGTTTCCTTACAAGTCGAGCGTGAGCTATCACAAAATAGATCACCGGAACTTAGCTTACGGCAGTCTATCCTTATGATCCGGGAAGAAATCAAAAAATTCTTATTCATTGTCGGCATCAACCTCATCATACTCTTCTTGCCAGGCATCAACTTTTTATCCCCCTTGGTGGCAGCAGCGTCTTTAGGGTGGGAGCTCTATGACTATCCTCTAGCGCGTAGAGGGCTTAGCTTTCGCCAAAGATTGGGTATAGTATCTCGACGTATGCCAACATTAGCAGGGCTTGGAATCTGGGCCCTGATCCCAGGGATGCAATTTATCATCCTGCCACTTGGTATTGCTGCTGGAACAATCTTAGCTATTGAGGATCTAGAAAGCCCCGTTATTTCTAACGCATACGAGTAACATGATAAAATTTATCGAAATAAGCATAGCCTTGAGAGATCATGAGCAAGATAAGAGCAATCGCCATAGGCGTGCCCATGCTATATAGAAGAGCGTGAAAAAGAAAAATATGAACTACAATAGGCGAAAGAATTAATAGAGCCAGAGGAACATAGAGGTTAAGCAAAAGCAAGGCCCCACAGATCATTTCACAGCCCTTTACGAAAGGGAGAAAATAACCACTAGCGATCATACCCGCGAGAAACTTGCCTGCAGCTTCTGGAAAATCAGGTGGTACTTCTGCTTTGTTAATAAGCCCCATCAAACCTGAAGCAAAGAAAATCAAACCAAGTAGATAACGTGCAGCAACAAGCGCCTTCTTTTTCATAGCATTCTCCAAAAGGAGGTTATGCATTAATTTTTACTTGCTTTAAGAGGAAAGTCAAACAATGAAAGCAAGAAGGGGTCTAGGGAAACAAGCTACGATACTTAGACTTACTAGCGTGAACTTACGAAACGATCGCTATCCATTTATCCAAGCTTTAGCTTACTACTAGAAGGTGTCCGCTGTAAATGCTGCTCAGGAAGCTGACCATTGACTATGATAACAACGCTAGAAATCAAGAAGCCAGGCACCAGTGAGAAACCGCTTGTGAAGCCAGAAATAGCTCCGATATGCCCCATAAACTCAAGAAGAACAACAGAGCAAGCACCAGATAACATACCCCAAAAAGCAGCCTTGCTATTCATTCTTGACCAATAAATTGAGAAGAGCAAAAGAGGACCAAAAGCAGCCCCCAGTCCAGCCCAAGAAAAACCAACGAGAGAAAAAATATTTGTAGCGCTAAGATAGGCAATGACTAAAGCAACAACCCCAATAATAACAACACAGAAACGCGCTAAACCAATGCTCTGTGAGCCCAAGATATCTTCCATCAAATAAGTCGAAGAAGCATGAAGATGAGCTGCCGAAGAAGCAATGACCGCAGCTAAAACAGCGGCAATCATAATTCCTGTCATAAATGGAGAAAATAAATCTTGAGCCAGATGAAAATAAAGACTCTCTTCTTCGCCCACAGGAAAATTAGGATAATAAAGCCGCCCCAAAACACCGGTAGCAATGGCACCTACTAAGGCAATCAGCATCCACAAAGTACAAACTAAGCGGCCAGTTTTAAGATCCGATTCCCCACGCATGGCCATAAAACGCGTCATAATATGGAACTGGCCAAAATAACCAAGTCCCCAAGCAATATAAGACCCAAAATCCGCTATTGCAGGCATCATAGCGCCTGTTACAACAATAGGTCTATCCATTGAAAGGTTTTGATAGGTTACAAGCGGTACTGCAATAATACCAAAGAACATCAAGAGGCCTTGGAAGAAGTCGCTTCGACTCATCCCCATGAAACCACCAAGAGTAGTAAAAGCTGTGATGCAAAAAAACGTGAGGATCAAAGCTATATTATAATCAAGACTAAACACCGTTTTACCAAGAATAGCACCACCGACGAGACTAGCCGCTAGATAGATAGTGAAGAAAATAATCGATAGCGCACTAAGCGTACGCTGAAAGAGCACATCAGCGCCAATTTTTTCACGGAAAAAACGAGCTAAGGTAGGCGCATCTTTTGAATCTAAAGCATAGCGCAATAAAGGTCTGCTGACCAAGGTCCAATTAAGAAAGCTCCCAACAGCTAAAGCTAAAGCCAAGAAAGTTACCGAGGGACCCCGCAACATGACAATAGCCGGCAGAGACATCATCAACCAATTACTCATATCAGCCGCACCAGCGCTTAATCCCCCTGCTAGACCGCTAAGACTATTGGTACCACTTGCAAAGAGACGGCTAGATTTATTTTTTTTATTAGCTAGATAGGAGATAAGAAACAAGATGACGAAATAAAGCAGAATAGCTGTGAGTTTGAGGTGTTGGTCTTCCATAAGCTTGTCTCACTAAGGTTTTAGATGAAAATAAATTAAGTTAGTTTAACGGAAGAAGCCAGGAGAAAGATTGAAAAACCATCCTATATTAGATACTTGATCCGCCGGTTAAATTAAGTTAAAAGTTTGCAACTGAAATTTTAGTTGGAGGAAAAACATGGTTAGTCGATGGTTTCTATCTGCTTTGCTTTGCGTAGGGTTTGGTGAGGCTGCTATAGCTAACAAACCAAACGAACTATCTCTAGAGAGAAAAAAGCTCGCTAAAAATAGAGATCTACAACGATCCCAGCAACGTTTTCACAAATCCAATGAAGATGCTTTGCCACAACAGCTAGCAGAACTTGCTATCGCTACTCAACAATCAACGCTTGCTCTTCAAAACGTGATCCAGGACCTCCTATCAGATACGTTCTATAGCAGTGAAAATATTGCTCAAAAGCGGAAAGCCAGCGCTAAAAAAAGGGCCCTACAACGAGACAACCAACGTCGCCTGAAACATGACGATGCATTGCTTCAATTTAAGTCGGAACTTGCTATTATAACCCAGCAGCAAGCATTTGAATGTGCAGAAACACAGCAAGAAAATAACTAATGTCTTTGGGCTTTCGCTCCAAAGACATTGGTTGACTTTACTTATATATAGATCTACCCTCGACGGTTCACTACCCCGAGGAAGCTATGCTTATCGAAGACAAGATCCGCAAAAATATTGTTAGGGCTCTAAGCGACTTTACCATGATCGAAACTGGCGACAGAGTACTTGTCGCTGTTTCCGGAGGAAAAGATTCCACCGTCCTGCTTCTTTTACTAAAAGAAATTCAAAAACAATCACCATTTCCCTTCGAGTTAGCGGCAGTCCTTATTGATCAAAAGCAACCACAATTTGATGCCAGTACCTACAAAAAATGGCTTGCAGAGCGCGGGGTAGATCTCACCATTATCGAAGAAGATACCTACTCTATTGTTGTAGATAAAACCAAGCCAGGCAAAAGCTTCTGCGGCTTATGCTCTCGCCTAAGACGCGGCGTGCTTTATAACTATGCCCACGAACATGGATTTACCAAAATCGCTCTGGGCCATCACCGTGATGATTTAAATCAAACAATCCTGCTCAATATGTTCTACGCAGGAAAAATTGCTAGCATGCCACCAAAACTTTTCTCTGATGATGGCCGCAACGTGCTTATCCGCCCTCTTTGTTATGTGGATGAAACAAGTATTAGCGAACTAGCCGCAAGCTGGCAGATTCCTGTTATTCCATGCAATCTTTGCGGCTCTCAAGAGAATATGCAGCGAGCTAAAATGAAACAGCTCTTGCAAGAACTGAGCAAAGACAACCCCAATATCGCTGCTAGCCTGCTTAATGCACAAAGCAATGTTCGCCCTTCTCAACTAATGGACAAAAAGCTACATAGCTTTACTGCTACTAACAGTCATTTTCTAGCTATCACTGAATGTGTCATCGAAAAAGACGGTAAAATCTTACTGATCTGCCGCCCAGCTGGCAAACATGCTGCTGGCCTACTCGCTCTTCCTGGCGGTAAAATCGAAGATGCTGACGGCGGCGAAGGTATTGATGTTATCCGTCAAGCCAATTTGAGAGAAGTTCGCGAGGAAGTAGGTCTTGAGCTAGTCGACCCCCTGCAGTATTTAACCTCTATCTATTTTGTAGCAGAGGAAACGCCAATCCTAGACATCGTGTTATATTGCCGATTGAAGGAAACAAAGGCTGTAGTCAAAGCCAGCCCCCGAGAAGTTCCAGAATATTTTTGGCTAACTCCCCAGGAGCTCTTTAGTCGCGAGGACTGCCCTCCGTGGCTTCGCCGTCAAGTACAAGCCTTTCTTGATATAAGCGCACAGTAAAGGAGACAGGTTTGGGCAAGCTAAACATTATTTTCTGCTCGTTACTACTTAGTGCCTGCTGCACCACAAACAGAGAAAAAGTTCTAGGATCAAAAGAAATAGCTGACCTGCCAGCCCTTGGCATTCTTTCCCTTGAGCTTAAAGTTGATACTGGCGCTGCCACATCAAGCTTGCATGCAGAGAACGTTGAAGTCAAAGAACAAAACGGCAAAAAGTGGGTATATTTTCAGTTTGAAGAGAAAGCATTAAAAGCAGAATTAGTTATTGAAAAATCAGTGAAAAACTCTGCTGGCATGGTCACCATACGCCCCACGATTCGCACACCCATCCGTATTGGCAATAAGCAATGGGATATTCTAGTAACTCTCATTAGCCGAGAAAGAATGAAAAATAAGATGCTTTTAGGTCGCGAAGGTATTCCAGATGGTTATCTGATCGACACTCACCGGTCAATGGACTCATCAGCAACTAACTCAGAGCCCGACGAATCCAGCGACCATATGCAACAATCCCCAACGCCGTAACAAAACCTACTAGAGCCATAACATACCACATGTAGCCAACACTATGCGAATCATAGAGCAAACGTGTTAACACATGAACGTTCTCACCAGTAAAATTCACTAATTGCTCAAAAGCTTCACCTTGCGGGATAGCATCAATCTTTATTTGAGACATGCCTCGTTCTGCTAAAAGATCTCGAGAAAAACGATCTTTTGACGCAAAAAAATCATAGAGCATCGGGCCTAGCTTACCCTCCAAAGTCCAACCAATAGCTAGAGGAATCTGCGAAAAGCCCATATACATTGCACGCTTATCACTTGGGGCAATATTACCCAAGTATTCACTAAACTTAGGGCTAGATAACATCTCACCCATACTAAAGACCAAAATACCAGCAATACAAAGCCAAGGCGCTGCTGAAACCCCAATGAGCAAAAACGCCATACTCGAAAGAGTAGTACCAATAACCATACTTGTTGTGGCACGGAAGCGTCCTGAGAAGAAAGCAAACAAAAAGCAGGTGGTCATAATAAGACCAGCATTAATGTTAAGAACACCTTCTGGTAAAATTTGCGTACCATCAGGACTTAGTACTAAAAAAAATCCAGCTATAGCACTATCTTTAACGTTAGCAAAGACATCTACAACAGCACGCGTATCAACCCAATCTTGAATATGGGCAGGCAAAACGTCAAAGAGAGCATTAAACATGAACCAAAACCCAGAAAAGATTGTCAAATAAAGCCAGAGTTGAGGCTTAGACAGCTCTCTCAAAGACAAACGCCAAAGGCTCTCTTCAGCTTCTACTGCAACTGAGGCTGTTTTCTCTGGCTCTTTGTAGACAAGCAGGAGTAAAAAGTTTAAGCAGATGATACTCGCACAGGCATAAAAGACATTACTCCAAGCCATTTTACGCATCAAGCCAGCGACCAAAGGCCCTAGAAATCCTCCAACATTAACTGTCTGATAAAAGATTCCCCAGGCCATTGAACTATTTTGTCGTGTTGTCACCTGGATCAAAGTACCCTGGATACCAGGCTTAAAAATAGCGGTGCCGGTAGCCAGCAAAACAGCCCCAGCAAAAAAGCCATTATAGGAAGGAAACCAGGCCATGACCAAGTAACCACTAATCTTAATAAGCGTTGATAGAAAGATAGTTTGCTTATAACCGTAACGGTCGGAAAGGCCTCCTGTAAAAACAGGTAAAATTGATTGCACCAAGGCCCAAATCATCAAGATATTCCCAAAGGATGTCATGGTAATACCAAGCCCACCTTTGGATACAGGATCCTTAGCGTAAAGCGTAGCAACAGCCTTAACACCATAGAAGGCTAGTCGCTCAACCATTTCCATGGCACCTAACACCCAAAATATATAGCTAAGACTTAGGATAGCTGGCACAAGACTCAGCTGTTTAATGTCATCAGTTAAGATAGAAGTAGTTGTGACCCTTGAAGCAACTCCTGACTTTGCCATATGCACCTCTGTGCTTTTAAGTGGATACTCAAATGTGGCAGGAATTTAATAAAGGATCAAGTTTTTTCTAGGGTCTTAAAGATAGTTTCATTTTCTAGCGAAACAAACTGCAAATTCGGGGTCAACTCTTAGATATTAACCAACGCTTTCGCAGGCGGAGCCAAATCACCTTTAGCGCTGCCTCAATCATGATCTTTAGCGACATCTTTGATTGACCAATCACTCTCTCGACAAAAACAATAGGGAATTCTTTGAGTGTATAACCAGCAAGCAAGCAGCGATATTTTAACTCAACCTGGAAGACATAACCGCCACCCACTAAAGACTCAAGTTCCATATTTTGTAGGACACGCCGATGCCAGCCATTGAAGCCACCAGTGAGGTCGGCTACTTGGATACCCAAAATTGTACGGCTATATGAAGATCCACCACGTGAGATCCATTTCCGTATAGGGCTCCAATTGAGGGTGCCGCCTTGCGGGACATAGCGGGAACCTATAACAGCATCAGAGGTCTCTAATAAACGGATCATTTCTTTTAGATACTTTGGTTGATGGGAAAGATCTGCATCCATTTGAATTAAAATTTCGTATCCATGCGCAAGACCCCAACGGAAACCGGCAACATACGCTGATCCTAAGCCTAATTTACCGGGTCTTTGCAACAGATGGATCCTGTCAGGATAGAGAGATATTTGGCTTTCAATCTCAACAAGTGTTGCATCCTGACTATTATCGTCAATAAAGAGCAGATCAACATCGTTATGAAGCGCCATGATTTGACTAACAATCGGAGCGATATTACCAGCTTCATTGTAAGTTGGAATGATAATAAGATTATGCACCTAGGGTCACCTGCAAACTAACAAAAGATAGAAATGGCATAGCCTTTAGCACATTATAGGATTTATCAAGGCTCTGGCAAGAATCAATTTGAAGACAAAGAGCAAGATGAGGTTTTAGGAGGAAGCTTCGCTATGATTCTAGACAACCTGTCGAAAAATAAAACCATGTCCATATTCATTTTCAATAGTAACTTGGGCGCCTTCAATTTTTTTTCTTAAACGAGATATTTGCGAGTCGATAGTTCTTGGTGAAACAGCCAGCCCCGCCCATACTTCCTTTCTCAGCTCTTCTCTGGCAATAAGGCGCTCAGGATTTTGAAAAAAGAGCCCCAGCAGCTGCGCTTCTTTATGGGATAAAGTCACCCGGAAACGTTTTGCCGGGCATTTTACCTCAAGCATCCCTAAATCCAGCTGTAAATCACGGCAATTTAAAACTCCTACTGTTTGCTTGGCAACCGCTGGCAAGGTGTTGCCAATCTTGCATAGCATGACAGCTAACTCAAGCTTAGCTTGCGCTTTGGGCATGCGGATAACATGGTGAAATGGCACTAGCATTTTTGCTTCCACGTGAGGAATATAGCTTGTATCTAAAAACAAGACCCTCATTGAAGTCGTATCTTGAAAAATAGATAGCTTAGCTAGATCTTTAGCGCCGCTTAAGATCTGTACAGGGTAATCCTTAACAAGCTGACTGGCTAGAGTATCTTCCCAAGGTCTTTGCGCCTCAATAGTCCACAGTGTCAACAAAATAATTCATCCTCGATAAGCGGTATATCTGTACTTTAAAAGTATTTACAACTGCCAGCAATGGGTAGAGAAAAGTGGACAAAATCTGCCGCTACCACCATTTTTTCCCTTTTGTTTTAGAGTGTTTAAGCGAAATTTTTGAACTAATTTCCATATTGACCGATGAAAAACCATAATAGGTGGAGTCTTCTATGCGTTTTGTCTACTCTATAAAGACCCAGCATCAGCCTGAGCCGCTGGTCTATAAAATTGAGCTTGATGACAACACCCTAGAAATGACTTCTCGCCCTGAAGAGGCAGAGCCAGAATGGACGCATTTGGAATACATGCAATGCGATCATTGTCCACTATCAGCTCAAACGCATGAATTTTGTCCAATTGCTCTTAATATCCATCACTTGATAAATGCTTTTAAAAATATCCAATCAATTGAAAAGTGTGAGGTTACAGTTTTTACGGAAGACAGAGTTTATTTTAAATCGACAGACATTCAGTCAGGTTTAGGCTCTCTCTTTGGGCTTATTATGGCTACCTCTGGCTGCCCAACGATGAATTTTCTAAAACCTATGGCTCGCTTTCACTTACCTTTTTCAACTTTACCTGAAACGATATTTAGGTCTTTAGGCAGCTACTTAATTGGTGAATTCATTAATGGACGGATTAAAACTGATGGCCTAGCCGATGGTCTTGTCAAGCGCTATACTTTGATTAATTCACTCAATGGCTTTATGTTAAAGCGTATCGATCACTTATTGAATCAAAAGGATAGCCAGGATGCTGATCAAAACGCTATTGTTATTTTAGATACTTTAGGCTCCCTTTTCTCTATGGAGCTTGATGATAACGTGTCTATCTTGCACAATTTGTATAAAGATGCTCAGAAGTAAATCATTCTCTACAAATTTAGTACCCTAGTTATAATCTCCTGAGTAAAATAGAACATTAGAACATAAAGACCATTGGAGGAAGCTTCCTCCTAAATCTTCTTCTTACTATAAGTGAGCATAAGCATGTCTTTTCATTCGATTCGTATAGCCGCTATTACGATGACATCAGGGCCGGATGTTGAACAAAACTATCACCAAGCCTTATCGCTTATCCGTCAGGCAGCAACTGCAGGCGCTACTTGGGTTGTGCTACCTGAGATGTTTTCTTATCTTGGCCTAGATCTCCCTCTCACGACAGTAGCAAAAATTGATGCAACTAAAAAGCAAGAGCTAGCTAACCTGGCCAGAAACCTACATATCACTATCTTTGCTGGTTCTATTTGCGAAGAAGCTCATGACAAGTTGGTTTACAACACAGCTTATGTTTATGGCCCAAAGGGGGACGTGATAGCAAAATATCGTAAGATCCACCTTTTTAATTTATTTAGCCTAGATGGCAAAAAGCTTCTGTGTGAATCAGAACGGTTTGCCGCTGGCAATAAACTCTGTGTCTTTAAACATGAGGGGTTAACTATTGGCTTAGCTATCTGTTATGATCTGCGCTTTAGCCATCTGTTTGCTGCTATGGCAAAAGAAGAACCTCTTGATGTTATTATGCTTCCCTCCGCTTTCACAGCAAAGACAGGAGCTATGCACTGGGAACTGCTTTGTCGAAGCCGAGCTGTCGAATATCAATGCTATGTTATAGGTGCTAATCAAGGGGGGCATCACTATGGTGAACGCTATAGTTTTGGTCACTCTCTTGTCGTAGACCCGCTCGGTTTTGTTCAGCAAATAAGTCCAAATGGCATTGCTTTTGGCACATTAGAGCTAGTGGCAATAGAACAAGCCCGGCGTATGATTCCAATTCGCAGCGACAAATCGCAGATTCCGATAGAAACAAATGAACAAAACTCTATACTAAAATAACGATCACAATATTTTACAAGGGGTTAAACATTGTGGCAGCGCATAGCAAACGCGATCTTCCTTCTGCATCTTGGCTTTATTTCGTTTATGCTAGCGGCACCAATTATAATTGCTATTGGTCTGTTAGTAAGATGGCAACTCATCGATAATCCTCTATTTCGCCATCTTCATATGATTGCTGTTGCAGTAGTGTTGATAGAGACTCTGCTTAGCCGTCCTTGTCCTCTCACTGTTTGGGAAAATGCCTGCCGAGTGCGGGCAGGATTACCAAAATACACAGATACTTTTTTTGGTTATTGGGTGCGTAAGATCTTCCGCGTCCAGTTCAAACCTTGGATGTTTAATCTCTGCTTTGGGGCACTGGGGATTTTATCTGTTGTAGAGTATATAATTTATTGCCTGACTAACCTCTGAAATATGGTTGAATAGACCATTTTTCAAAGATTTAATTTCTCTTCTAGCTGATTATACCTCTCCCATAAGGCATAAACCTGCTTCATGATAGCGTTCTTTTCAGCGTTAATGAAAAGATAACTCAAGCATACTTTTGCTGGATCTTGACCATCCGGTGGCGAAATATTGCGGACAAGAGAGATCGGAAGAGCGT
>CALBMD010000490.1 GCA_937896265.1 uncultured Pseudomonadota bacterium | reverse complement strand
TGTTGATTATTTCGACATTTGTTCCCGTACATATGATTTTATTTAAGCGCGCTTGGCGTTGGTTGGTGCTCTTGATTGTCTGGACAATTGGTATCACAGCCCTTGTTTTGAAAACAGTATTTTTCAGAGATTTTCCTGAGTATTTGAGTCTGACTTTTTATTTAGTCCTAGGGTGGTTTGGTCTTTTCTCTGCTATTGGCTATTACCGCCATCGTTATCCTCTAAAGGATGTGCTGTGGATCGTTTTAGGCGGATTATCATATTCGCTAGGCGCTGTATTTGATTTTATGCGTTGGCCTGTTCTTTATACGCATGTTGTTCAGGCACATGAGCTATTTCATTTGTTTGTATTAGGTGGCATCTTCTGTCATTGGCATTTTGTTTATGATATTGCCGACATGGGTGTTAGTAGCCAGCTAGTTTTTCGTATCACTCGGCGAAAAGGGCAACCGAGTTTTGCTCGAGCGCTTTCGGAGAACATCCAGTTTTATTTTAGTACTCCGGAAGAGTTTCAGGAGAAATTACGAACTCACATTAATCAAGTATTTCGGCCACAGCGTCGCCCAGAATCGATTTGTTTGCGCTATGTCGATGAAGATTTTATCAACCCTATAACTTTTGAGATTGATCAGCCGGCTGATTTATGCGCATCGTCTTGGGGTGGGTCACCTGCGAAGATTTCTTCTAACAGCTCTTCTTCATTATGATTTCTCTTTTGCTGCAAGATTGTTGATTTTGTTCCCTCACTTAGATCATAATAGCTAAGTCTCAAAAGTCTCCATCTCATAGGTCTCAGACATGTCATTTCGTTTTGACTTGAGCAAAGGCTATATCCTCGCAAACAAATACGAGATAATTAGCCTTTTAGGTGCTGGCGTAGAAGGGGAAGTGTACCTGACCCGTGAGCGGGAAACAGGGATAGAGAGAGCTGCCAAGTTTTTCTTCCCCCATAAAGATCCAGATAATGAATCTATGAAGCGTAATGCGCGTAAGCTCTATAAGATACGCAACTGTAATGAAATTATTCAATACCATACTCATGAGAGAATCCGTTTTAAGAACCAATGGATTACCTGTTTGATTTCTGAGTATGTCGAAGGAGAGGTGCTATCTAAATACCTAGCTAACCTCAAGGGGCAAAGGCTTCACTATTATGAAGCATTACATCTTCTTTATGCTATTACTCGAGGTCTTCAGGTAATTCATGCCTTGGGTGAGTACCATGGTGACCTACATGATGGTAACATATTTGTAAAGCAAGTTGGCCTCGGTTATCAAGTGAAGCTCATTGATGTCATGGACTGGCGCGATTCGCCTCCTGCCAACATCCGTAAAGATGTTTGTGATTTGGTGAGAATTTTCTATGATCTTGTTGGTGGTCAAAAACACTATGCTAAAATGCCGCCTCAGGTTAAATCTATTTGCTGCGGCCTCAAGATTTCGCTTATTGAACGCAAGTTTCGCAATGCTGGGATTCTTAAGACCTACTTAGAAAATATGGAATGGTAGGGATGGAAGCGCTCGAACTTATTAATGTTGATATGCTAGAATGTAAGACGCTGGAAAATGAGCACTACCGTGTTAGTTTCTTTATTCGAAGGCATCCTGAAAAGTCAGTGACAGAAGATTCTTTAGGGATTTTCTTTATTGATGATACTAGATTAGTATTAGCAGTAGCTGATGGCTTTGGTGGTCAGCGTTGTGGAGAAGTTGCTTCACGGCTTGCTATTGAAGCCTTGAAGAAAAAACTTGGTGCTGATAAGCACCTGTCGCTTCGTGAAAAAATCTGCTCAGCTTTTGAAGAAGCTAATCAAAATATTCTTCATTTGGGAGTTGGGGCAGCTAGCACTCTAACGGTGGCTGAGCTTAGCAACCGAAAGATTCGCTTTTATAACGCTGGTGATTCTTCTGGGATGTTAGTTGGTGCCCGCGGGCGACTAAAGATTTCGACAATTCAACATAATCTCATAGGCTTTGGGCAGCAAGCAGGACTCATTGGATCTAATACTAGTGCCTTTCGCGCCAGGAACAATTCAGTGTCTAATTATCTTGGTTCTAATGCGCTTAGAATAGATACTACAGCTCAGAAAGATGTTGCCAAACGTGATCGCACGATCTTAGTTTCTGATGGCATCTTAGATAACTTTGATCTCTTTGGTCAGCTTGTTATTAAGGATGGAGATAAAATGTGTGCGGAAATTGGTGATGCAGCAGCACAAGCAATGCATACAGCTAGTGGCAAGCCAGACGATTTATCCATCCTTATCGTGCAGCAGCTGTGATAGCAGGGCTCTCGCATCTAAATTTGAACCTCAGCAAGAAATGGGGGACCTTAGGTGCGGCTGTGTACAAGATTTGATACAAGCAATTCGTGGCCTTCTATTGTGCCTCGCACTTCAACTGTCTTACTATTCCTAATGCGACGGGCGCAGTTGAGTAGTCTTCTTGGAATAGATAAATAATATTTGCCATCTGATGTTGTGAGGAAAAATCTTTCTTGGCCGTCTTTTTGGTTCTCGACGTTTAAGGTTCCCGAAAATTTCGAAGATAGATTTTTATAACTAACATCTGGATGAAAATTAGGCTCAGCACTAAGATTGCTAACTTGATAGCTATAGTTTGCCACAGCGATCACAAATAAGGCTGGTAAGGCCTTTCTCATGGAACCTCCCCTACTCGATCTATAGGACGGCAGTCGAAGATTGCATCATATCTGGCTTAAACCATTACGCAAGTGTTTATTGACCTACGTATCAACTTTTCATGTGGCGGTCCTGCCGTGGGTATTTAAGGTCCCATACTACGCCGAAGATACTGAGCATACGCAAGAAGTAGTAGGATGGATCTATCTGCCAAAAACGCAGACCTTGTCTAGCCGAATATGGAAAGGCGTGATGGTTATTGTGCCAGCCTTCTCCTAGGGCTAAAAGTCCAATCGGCCAAAAATTAGTGCTGTGATCAGTCGTTTGATAGCTGCGAAAACCAAAAACATGGCAGCAGGAGTTTACAGCCCAGGTGACGTGTTGAGTGATAAAAATGCGAAACAGTCCACCGATGAGGAGGCCTTTAAAGAAACCAAATAAAGAGGGCTCAAAAATAAGGCTAAAAAGGCCAGGTGTTAGGATTCCAAGGAGAAGAAATACGGTGTAGTTTTGATGTACCCACATAATTTGCTTGTCGCGGATCAAATCTCGGACCTCTTTAGTCCAAGAGTGAGAAATTTCCTCAAACATCCAAGAGAAATGAGCGCGAAAAAAACCTTTTATTGTAACCTTGTTGTCAAAAAAATAGGGGCTGTGTGGATCGCCTTCTTTGTCGGAAAATTTGTGATGCCGCCGATGGATATCTACCCAAAAAAGTAGCGGGCCTTGAGCGCTGGCTGATCCCATAATACCAAGCAGGACTTTAAACCAGGGCTTGGCTTTAAACGAAACATGGCTAAAAAGTCGATGGTAGCCAACCGTGATGCCAAAGCCGCCAAATAAAAACATCACGAAGAAAAGCGCCCAATCATGAATAGCTATAGCACCTTGTAAAAAAAGGTAGAAAACAAAGAAAAAGCTCATTGCCGGTATAGCAATGGTTGCTGCTGCAACGATGTTTTTTACGGTATGAAGACTAAGATTTTTAGGGGTTGTTATCGGTGGAGTTTGCATATTCTACTCTAGTAATCACATTTATTATTCTAAGCTTGAGTATAGCTTAAGAACACTTTATGGAAAACAAGAAGTCAAGGTTTTTTCTGGGCTTCTCCTATGAATTGCAATTTCAGTAGAGAGTAGGGTTTGAAAGGAAACATTGGTATAGACAGCTTTGAGGGGTTTTCTAACTAGTCTGTATTCCAAGAAGCTCTTTTCTGAGGAAACATCTGCGTGCGCAGCTTGTTTCCCGAGACCTATCTTGTTTTCAATCATGCTGTTCTGTTCTATCAGCCGAGATGTGATATAACTAAATTATGATTGAAATAAAATCAGACAAAATTATTGCTGGAGTTGATCCCAAGCTGGGTGCAAGGTTGAGTCATCTATCTTATGGACCAGATAGCGCCAACCTTCTGTACAACCACTGTTTTGAAGAAAGCGTCAATACTTGGCATCATGGTGGTATTCCTCTCTTGTTTCCATTTGCTGGGCGTGTGTATGATCAGGGTGCGCGTGGCCAGTACCGAGCAGGCGGGCAGTGTTTTAAAATGCCTATCCACGGGTTTGTGCATAATCAGCCATTTAAGGTCATTAAACACCAGCAAAACTCTGTAACTCTCCAGTTTTTAGATAACGAAACCACCAATGCTATATACCCTTGGCGTTTTCGTTTGACAATGGCATGGACGGTAAGCGATGACTCAGTGAAATGGAAGGTTCATGTTCAAAATCGTGGCTGTCTTTTGCCTGAAAAGACAGATATGCCTTTTTCATTAGGGTTACACCCCTATTTTGCTACGTATGATTTACCCTTCTTAACACTACAAACTCACGCTATTAAAAAGCAGGAAGTTACCAAAGAAGGTCTTGGGGGTGAAATAACGTCATTAGAAACTCCAGTTATTGATGTCAAAAACCCAGAGTTTCATAACCTGATTTTACGTGATTTTATTGATCCCACAACGATATTAGCGAATCATCGCTATACCATCAGGATGTACAGTCCAAAGAGCAAAGTTTATGTTCTTTGGAGCAGTAATATTGATCAGTTCTTTTGTCTTGAGCCATGGATGGGGCTACCTGATGCTATTCATAACCACTACGGCCTTTATCGCTTACCCTTATCGGAAGGGTTTACTTGGGAAGGACGGCTGAGTTTTACAGCTACCTAATTTTCGTAAAGATTTTCTTCACCTTAACGTCCCTCTTGCTTTCTTTTATTAACCGTGCTCTTCTCATAAAATAATCATAACCAGGATTTTTATGAAGCAGCATCTACAGCTCTCCAGTAGATTACACTTCTGCTTTTTCGTGATAATGACTCTCTTTTCATCGGGTCTTGTTGCGAAGCTAAATAAGCAACTCAGTAAGGCTGATTTTCTATCCTTTATCAAATTTGAGCAAGAACAGTTTCGTCTTGAGGTGCAAGAGTTTAAGGCATTAGTACGTCATGATACAAGCGAGGTGCGCACAGCAGATTGTCAGATTTATGCAATTATCTTGCGTAATATTAGTTTTACTGAAGCCTACGATCTAGAAATATCAGAATTTCGTCGTTTGCTTCTTAAACATAAGAAGACTATGCTTGAGCGTAAGAAGCAGTATCAACAAGCTCTCTTTGAATTATCTCCAGAATACAACGTAGAAGATATTGATTCCTTTAATAGCAAAGGCTTATCAAGCTTTACTGATCTTTGGGTGCAGACATTTAATCTGTCGATGCGCACAGCTGCTAGTTATGTGCGTGTAAACGGCATGCATTTAGATAGTTTGCCACTTGATGCCGTCATTAATTTAGGAACGAGTGGCTTAGGATTGCTCTTGACGATGCGGTCATCTGCCAATTTTATTAAACGCAAAGCGGCTGAAGACAAGCTCAAAAATAAGATCAAGGCGTTAAAAAAACAAGAACTTGAGATACAACAAGAGATTGATGTTTTTGATGTAAAAAGAGAAGCGCCAGAATACTTAGCCATCCTGCAAGACGAGCTTGATGAAATCAAGCTTGACCATAAAGTGCTTTGCGATTCTCTTGAGGTCAAAAGGGAACAAATTGAAGCGGCTTTAAAAGGCCTTGTTATTGATGGTGTGCTTTCTAGTTCCTCTTTTGTAGCAACAGTAATAACTCTGTCAGGAGCAACAGGAGCAGCTGTAGGGTTGGCGACTGCAATTGTTGGCGGTCTTTCATGCGGGGTTATCTTAGCTTATCTCGGTACTACGAAGATCATTACTGATGTCGAAAATTTACACATGATTGACCACGCAGCTATGAAGCTTAAGAATGAATATGATAAAACTTTTCCACCTGGCCAAGAGCAAGATCAAGTGACTCGCGTGCACGAGTTGGCCTACAAGCTTAAAATCAATAATCTGCATCGGTTTCATAAAACAGTGCGAACGCTCAATTTGTCTCGCAGTTCCTTTCTTTTGGCAACCAGTAGCGGTATTTTTGCCAGCGGAGCTATAGGGTTATCGGCGGCCCTGGGGGTTGCTACCTTAGTCTTGGCTTCTGCAGCTACTGGCTATGCTATCTTAGGCTTAGCCTTTGTTGGGTTTGTTTGCCTCGCTTCTTCTTATGCTTTAGAAGCTTATTGGGGGCCAAGAAGTAAAGACTTTTTGCGTCGGCATTTTTTGGGCACTGAACGAGGACCTTTTCCAGCTGGAGAGTATTATCAGCATAAGCAGCGCATCAAAAAATTGGAGAAGAACTATAAGACGATGATTCATACCTTTGAGTTAGATGTAAAGGCTTTTAAACGGAGCGTTCAGATTGCTGTTCCTTTGGTTCAGATTCTTAGTAAACTTGATGAAGTGTATCGTATTACGCCAAAAGTATATGAAATTCAGTTAGAGATGAACCGTCTTAGTATCGAAGTCATTCCCTATAGAGTCTATTTTCAAGCTATGGATTCTGTTCATCGTCAGATGGTAGAAAAGCTATTTCATGAAATAGATACCGTTGATCCAGAAAACTATGACACGCTGCTTGACAGACTAAACCTGGATAAAAAAATGGTAGATGAGAACCCCTTTGGACTCACAAAGAAGCAGATGCTAGAGTATATGGTAGGCATTTGGATACTCTCCCATTACTCCGTTTGAAATTACCACAGTCCTAAATAATGCCACCAAGGCAAACCGATACCTGCCCAAATAATAATTTGGACAAGGCTAAAACCAAATCCCAATCCCCACCACCTTCCTGAGGAAACATAACCAGCACCAAAATAAATCGGTGCAATAGCCGTACTATAGTGAGTAAGGCAGGCGCTAAGCGAAGAAATAAAAGCAAATAAATAAGCCACCAAACTAACTGGTGCTGATGTTGAAGCAACAGCAACAATAAGGGCTCCATAAAGGGCGCTGACTCGTGAGGTCTTGCCGGCGAAAAAATAGTGGCTATAGAAATAAATTAGAGCAGAACCAAGAACTGCTATTTGCCAACTATAGCCGACCATTTGAATTTTAACTTTGCTAACAAACCAAGCAACAAATTCTAGATCAGCAAGTTGATGAGTGAGCATTAATAAGGTTGTAAGCCAAACAAAGGTTGTCCAGGCATTGGTTTCGCTGACAACATCCTCCCAGCGTAGAACGCCAGTGAGAAGTAAAATAGATAGCCCTAAAAAAGCAGCGGTGGTCGCATCTATTTGCAGCTGACTGCCAAACACCCATAGGGTTAGAAGTAGAGTAAAAACACTGATCATCACATTTTCATCGCGGCTCATAGGGCCCATGGACTTCAACTTGTTCTGGGCAAAGGCTTTTGCATCTGGAGTTGAACGGATTTCAGGAGGATAGAAAAAATAGAGATAGATAGGCATGATAATAAGGCTCAAACAACCTGGGACAATTGCAGCTTTGCACCACATAAGCCAGGTCATATGTACGCCAATATTTTCAGCAAAACTAACGATGATAGGATTTGCTGCCATAGCTGTGAGAAACATAGCGCTAGTGATGATATTGGCGTGAAAGCAAACAAGAAGCAAAAAGGCACCAATCTTGCGCTCTGTCCCCTTACTAGGATGACTATCGTATTGATCGCTAATAGAGCTAGCGAGTGGGAATAATATACCACCGCCGCGTGCTGTGTTGCTTGGGATAAAAGGCGCTAATACGAATTCTGTGAGCACTAAACTATATCCTAGCCCCAAAGAATGACGTCCAAAAAGATAGACAAAAGCATAGGCAATGCGGCTACCAAGGCCAGATTTGATAAACCCTCGTGCCAAGAGAAAGGCGATGAGAATAAGCCAGACAGTGGGGGAACCAAACTTATGTAAGGCTTCTTCGATTGTTATGGTGTTTGTTAGTGTGCTAAATGTGATGACAGAAATAGCAATAACACCAATAGGTTGAGCTTTTACCACCACAGCTAGAATAGTTGCCAAAAAGATGCTGAATAAGTGCCATGCTTCTATAGAAAGATCAGCTGGTCGCGGCGCAAACCAACCTAGTAATAAAAATAGAACAATAATAAGACTTTTAGAGGTGTGATGGTGTTTAAGTAAGGACAGCAAAATCGGAGGCCTTTCTTGGCATCGAGGGATCGCCTACCGTTAGGTGATAACCTGAGGCCACTGCCTGCGTCAATATCTCATTTGGCCGTTAAAAAATAGTTGTCGTTTTTAGCAAAGTAATCTCGTCTGTAGCGACAGTCGTTTTATGTAAGATCCTTGATTTATAGCTATAAATAGCTTTATTAAGGATTGTGTCTTTCTTTGACGATACGCACAATAAGTTTATCCAGAAGGGGGTTTCATGAAGTGGCTGCTGGCAATTACATTTATCCTTTCCTCGTGCGGGGATGGTAGCAACAGTAGCATGGATAGTGCTGATACGGCCTTGAGCATGGATAGTGCTGGTTCGGCTTTGGTGCATAGCAGAGCAGTTGCCAATACGGATACAAAGAAGGATGATACTGCCCCTGCAGACAGTACTAAAAGCCCTTTTGTTGTTAACTTTTCTATTTTAAGTGGCGATGGCTCTTGCCTAGAATATGATGACAGCTACAGATCGTTTAAAACCTCTCTTGCGAAGGGGTCTGTTGTATCTAACGCAGCGTGTTCAGTTACTAAAGCATCTGGCCGCTGTACAATCGAGGATACAGAAATAGGATTTGCTAGCGTCGTCTATTACGCCAAAGACCTTAAAGGTGCTACCAAAACTCAGAAGTCGTGTGAATCCCTTAACACTGAAACGGCTACTGCTACTTACCAACAGTTTTAATTTGGCCAAGAGGCGGTTCGTAAGTTCGTACCGGCGACTTATTTATCGAGAATGCCTTTCCCTTTTTAGCTCTCGGTTGTATAATAAAAAGCTAATTTAAGGACGAGGCGCATGCAAGAAGAAAGCAAAAAAATCAAGACAGCGCTAGAAATAGCAATGGAAAAAGTCGGCAATATAGTTGTCGATCCTGCAGAGGTCCGCAGAGCAGAGCTTAAGAAACAGGCTATGACTGTCATGGGTGAGTTTCTCAAAGACTCTCAATTTGATCTAAAAAAGAAATTGCAGAGCCTGGATTTTGGAATTCAAGATGAAAAGCTTTTCTTAGCTGAGCTTAGCCAAGTGCTGCTAAGTAATGTCCAACTTCCTAGCTCTGATGAAGCTAAGGAATGGAGTGAGCGCAACTTAAAGACGCTGACAAGCTTGACTACCGCGTCGATTTCAGGCCAGGTTGCTCAAGCCTTGCAATTAATGGATCAGTATCTTAAGCAAAAAGTTCATATTGAAGAACAGTTAAAAGAGCAATTTCAAGCTGCTCTTACACAGATGGAAGCTCAGGTTGGGGCTCGTCTCGGAGGGCGGGTTAAGCTAGCACCAGAAGCTAGCCCTGAGTATGTCAAGCGCCGCAACGAAATTTTTGCACGCCTTGATGCTCAATTTAACCAAGCTCTCGAGCAGTTGAAGGAATATATCGCCTCTTGCCTGCCTCATTGAGGCATAGCAAAATCTCATTGAGGTAGGGTCGCTTTATCTGCTTCTAGCACGATACGCCCAATTTTAATATTAGCGTCAATGTAAATCGGTGTTTGCAGCGAGTCTTTGAGGAAATAGACAAAAATACCACCTCGCTGCTCC
>CALBMD010000489.1 GCA_937896265.1 uncultured Pseudomonadota bacterium | reverse complement strand
AGCCCTGAATCTTCAACCAAGATCTCGACAAACCCAGCATTAGCCTTTAGACGTATGGTAATCACCTTTGTCTCGCATTGCGCTAAAGCATCCTTGGCGTTATTGATTAAATTAAGCATGACCTGCATCAGCGCTGCTTTACGCCCCTGAACAATAGGTGGCTTGGAATTTTGGATCAAAGAAGTATCGATGGTAATACCGTGATGTTTAATCTGATCAAAGCATAAAGCCATAGTGTCTTTAATAAGCTCAGGGATATAAACCGCTTCAAGAGGATCATTGCTATCACGCCTTGAATAGGTACGCAAAGCTTGAATAATCGCAGCAATACGCTGTACTGTTTGATCAATAACAGTAATAGGCTTTAAAATATTAGCAAATTGCTGCGGATTTTCATCGTGAGCTCGACGCAGATGAAAGCAATAGCCAGTAATAATAGAAAGAGGGTTATTAATCTCATGTGCTAGGCCTGATGCCATCATACCCAAAGAAACAAGCTTAGCTGATTCCGCTGCTTGAGCGCGGTTGCGATCAATTTCTGCGACATGAATCGCAATTTTCTCATGCAAGTAAGTTTCTTTGCTCGTAATTGACAGACCAAGCGCGCAAACAAGAACAGCTAAAAAGAGGCCCACAATCATCACAAACCAAGCCTCAAGATTAGGATGCCCAATGATAAAGCTTGCAGGCACTGCCATAGTAATATTATAAACGCGATTATATACTTTTAATTCGTATTGCCAATAAAGTCCTTTTCCAGGCTCATCAACGGCAGGTCCTCGATGAAAAACTTCAATATCAGGGTAGGCTTTATCGTGAATAGAAACGCCTAACTCAGCAGGTAAAGTCTTAGTCAACGGATCAAAAATCTCGTTAAACTTCAGAGCTACTACCGCAAAATCAGCGATAGACTTGTCAAGCTGGCGAGGAACTTTGACATAAACAATAAAGCCAAGACTTACTGGGTTGTCTCTTAGCTGCACAGGAGCCGTAGCTACAGACCCTCCATGTTGTAGACTTGCCAAGCCAGCCTCTCGTCGGCTCTTTTCACCAAACAGGTCTGCTCCAATCAAAAAAGATTTATCTTGAACAGCGGTATTTTGAAAAACAATAGCCATCATATCAGTTACTGGCACCATGATACGATCTGATAGCGTAGGGTCTATATTATAGAAATAAGCTTTTGGATGTATAGCACGAAGCCTCCCAAGCCAATAGTCTTGGTATTTTGATTCAAAAGCAACCACCCAATTAAAAGCTACTATTTCAGGATGATCCAGTAAGGCATTGCTACCAAGCGTTTTCAATTGTTTGCTAGAAACATTAGAAACTAAAGAACAGGCAGCAGCAAGAGCTTTAATCTGATCATCATAATATTTAAGGTGCGTCTTAATATTCTCAATACGACTATCCGCTATTTTGGTATAGGTAATTTGCTGCCCCTCTTCAACACGCCTACTAGCTGAGAAATAGACCCAGGTCAAAACAGCCAAAGAACCCAACACAACTGGTGGCAAATAAAGGCTGCGACGCTGCCAAAGAGAACGAGGGGTCCCCCAAAGACACCAGATCATGGGGAAGACCAAGACACTGCCCAAAGAATCTCCAACCCACCATGTTGACCAAGTAAGAGGAGCGCCCGACCATGATATCTTTTGGGTTAATAGCAGTGCTGAAAGACCAATGGTTGGGCTTACCATATGGCTTAAAAGCACTAATACAAAGAGAAACTTAATGAGAGTACCATCATCAGATAGGCGAAGAGGCCATTGAAACCGACGACGAATAAGAGCAGCAACGATAACCGGTTGTATTGTTGCTCCTAAGGCAATAGCGAATGCTAAAATAAAGGTAGATGCAGGAACAGCATGGCCACTAAAATGACGTACCAGATGAAAAAAGAAATCGTTGGTTGCCATAGATCCTAAATAAGTACCAACAATAGCTGGTCTACCAAATTGAAGAATCATGGCCATAGCTACGCCTGCAGCAGGCCAAACAGGAGAAGCATACCCTGGCGGAATAGCCAAAAATAAGCCAAATTTTCCAACTAGAAAGTAGCTTACTGCTGTCACAAACATGACAAAGAATGTATTAGTGCTTTTAGTCTCAGCCATATATCTCCCTATCGGTTGCTTTAACCATCTCCTAAGCGCGAAAAAAAGAGCTGGACCATATCAAGCTAACATTTTATAATAATTGGAATTTATCAATTTAATTGCCTATTTTTGTTGACAATATTTCAAACTTCATTAAAATGCTTCAAAACACCATAATAAAACATGGAAATGGAGCCTAAGATGTCTTTCCGACGGCGAATTTTTACGCACGCCTTGGTTATTACAAGCTTATTAAATAGCAATTTCGTGGCGTTGGCTCACGGTCCTAAGAAAAAGCTCACTGTAGTAGAATCCTTACCAAGCCTAGATGGTGATGACTACACTCCAAAAAAAGACGCCGCTTTGTTTGCAGCAATAGTCGGTCTAGGCAGACTAACTTCGGCAGTGGCCAGTAATTTTTTCGTTTTTAAAGAGCATGGGAGAACCCAAAGAAAAATAGAGAAAAGCCCAAGGGAGGACCGCCTTAATTGGATTAACTACTTATCCCTGTCTCCAGTTAATGTGGGAGTTTCTGCTTTTATGGCCTTAGGAGCAGCTGGTTTTCTCAATATCAGAAAAAACGACAAAAAGCTACGGTCGATCGACTATACTCGATATATTAAGTCACAAGGCAAAGAAACTAAAAATGAAGAGTTAAAAACAGCTGTAAATGAAATTTTACAAAATTTGGTTTCACAAGCAAAAGAGATATATACCGATGCTCATGAGTTTGATTGGCAATTAACTGTTATAGATTCACCGACAAAAAACGCATTCTGTTTACCTGGTGGGAAGATGGTAATTTACACGGGTATGATAAAAACTCTCCAGACATCAGATGCTATTGCTGGAGTTATTGGCCATGAGATGGGACATGCTCTCGCCCACCACAGTACAAAAGCTCTGAGCCTATTTTTTAGTACATTCTTCGCTATAAAGCTCTTGACAAACTTTGAGGAATTAAGAATCGAAACTATGATCATCACCTTTGCTGGTTGGCTTATTCATTTGTCTCAGAGTAGACAAAATGAATTTGAAGCTGACAAAATTGGGTTCGTGTTGACCGCAAAAGCTGGTTACAATCCTGAAGCAATAAAAGAGTTTTGGCAAAAAGATCTTTTTTCAGGCGAGGATCCAGAGTTTCTGTGTACCCATCCGCATGATAAAAACTGTGCAGATGCTTTGGCAGAAATTATGGACGAAGTTAAAGATCTTTATGAAGAAGCAAACAAGCAGCCTACAATTGACTTTTTGCCATTGCTGAAAACAGAGCAAAAACCTTAAACACCTCGCTCCTATATAAGAACCGCAAAACCC
Organism: uncultured Pseudomonadota bacterium; assembly: GCA_937896265.1. Classification (GTDB taxonomy): domain Bacteria; phylum Bdellovibrionota_B; class Oligoflexia; order Oligoflexales; family Bog-1112; genus CALBMD01. The sequence continues at coordinate 6,295 of CALBMD010000489.1, read as the reverse complement.
TTGAACCATGGTCATCACCAGCCATCATGGCCGGAGCGGCCACGACGGCTGGTGATGACCCAGAGATCTCTCATAGCTTATGGGTCTATTTCCTTCATGATGGTGCACTTTCACTAGTTGCTCAATTGACGTAATACGTCTAACTTGCTACCCTTTTGAAAGGTTATCGCCTTTTGAGAACACCTTGCCCCTTTTTTATTGATGAATAATGATACAGTATATTTTTCTTTACTTTTTATTATTAGTCGCTTGCGTCCCAATCAAAGACAGGCTGCCAACACAGCCTTTGCACAAGCAAGGTGATGCTACTCGGATTCAAATTACCACTTTAAATATCCTTTCTACAGCTGACTTGCAGGCACTACCGAAAAAGTACAGACCTTGGCACTTGCGCCGCAGCGAAGTCTTACGGGTCTTAAGGGCAAATAACTCGGATTTTCTAGCAGTGCAAGAAAGCTCTCAACAGCAGCTTGAATTTCTAGAAATTTCCCTAAATGATACTTACGATGTCATTGACTACCGCGCCCATACCTCAGACGCGGTGCTTTTTTATGCAAAAGATAGATACGAATTGATCGAACAGGGCTACCGTCTACTAGAACCTTTAAACCGCATCCTCATTCCTCGTTTATTGATATGGGGCAGTTTTCGTCATATCGTCACTGGTAAAGAGATGTTCGTGGCAAGCCTTCACCTTGATGCTAAAAAAATAAAGATCGGCGAAGCAAAGAAAGTGGCTCGTTTTGTCCGTGATTTTATAGCACAAGGCATCCCTGTTTTTGTTGCCGGTGATTTCAATATTGATCCCAAAGAACCAGAGTATCCTTATCTTCTCGTAAGTGGCCTCATAAACTCTAATCATATTGTTGCAAAGGAATTTAACACCTTTCCTTCACGTAACCCTATTCGTCGCATCGATCATATTCTCTATGCAGGCGAGGGAGTAAAGTCTTTTCACTGGCAAATTTATGAAGAAGAAACGGTGCAGCACTATTCCGATCATAAGGCTGTTGTTGCTGAGTTTTATCTGCAAAAGTTAGAAGAATAATAGTAACAACAGCAGAGTAAATAATCCCTTACAGCAATCTTTTAAGTCTCTCCTTTTTAATTAGGCCTGCTATGATATCATGAAACCCAAGACTGAACTCTGGAGGATCAATGCACCAGCTTGTTTCCCTACTATTCTTAAGCATCTTCTTGACTCATTGCAGCAGAACGAAAAACCTCAACCAAGATGACAGCATAACACTCCCTCTTTCCTCGCCACTTGCACATATCGAGAAGCTTAAGGCAAGCTCACCCTATGCCACATCAACATTGACAAACACAGCAGTTATTACCGAAAAAATCGAAGATAGTAACGATTTTTCCTTGAGCTTTATGCGTGCTGTTGTCAAAGCAGACCCTCATACCAACTTCGTATTTTCACCGCTATCGTTGCAAGCAGCTTTTTCACTAGTTGAGCCTGGTGTTCAATCTTCAGCTGCTATTAACGCACTCAAAAAAGCTTTTCACATTAAACCAGGCGTAACAACCAGACAAGCACTACATGACAACTTGATGCAGCTTCAAAAAAGAATGGTCGAGTCTCAACTCATCATTGCCAATGATATCTGGATCGATCGTTCATTAAAAGATCAAGTCAATATGAATTATCTGGAAACAATCCAAACCCATTTCAACGCTGATCTTAAATTAGTCGATTTTATCAATGCCACAACGCAGGTTGTAACTGCTATCAATGATCACATCAAAACAAACACCAAAGGGCTTATCCCTCGCATGCTCAATGAACAGGATCTGTCAAAATTTACCCGCTTTATCATCACCAACACTCTCTATTTTAAAGGGCAATGGGCAACAAAGTTTGCCGCGCCTAAGCCTGCTGATTTTACAACAGAAGCCGGTCAAGTCCAGAAAGTACAAATGCTGACTAGACAAGAACAGTCTCTAGAGTATTATGAGGACGCGAAGGTACAAATCGCCTTAAAACGCTATTCTGATCTGAATAGTGGCATGCTTATCTTCCTGCCAAAAAAGGGGCACAGTGTAAGTGACATCATTGCTATGATTAAAGATCATAAAAATCTGCGCAGCTACATGGGAAAACTTAAGGACACACCAGTGCATCTTTCTCTACCAGCCTTTGACTTTAGCTATCGCGTACCACAAATGGATCAAATAATTTTTGATCTAGGAGGCAAAGCTCTCTTTGCTGAAAACCTACACATCTTTAATAACAACCCTGTGACCATTGACAAAGCTATCCATCAGGCAAAAATCATAGTAACTGAGGAAGGCACAGAAGCCGCTGCTGCTACAGCTATTATAGGCATCACAAGCATTTACCAACCAGCTGATTTGAATTATGTAGCAATGAAAGTAGATCGCCCTGCTTTATTTCTTTTAGTCGACACAGAATCATCTCAAATCCTATTCTGTGGTAAATTGGCGGACCCTAGTTAATATGCAAAGATACCTCGCCTTCTTCGCAATGCTTTTTATCTCGCTTTTCTTGACAAGTTGCCTAAATATCGACACCCCTTTTCCACTGGCACAACCAGTGAAAGAGGGAAAAACCATGCACACCTTCTCTTATCACTATCTCAGCAAACAACACCGCAGTATTCTAATGAAAAGGCGCAGCGGTAATTTTTTTAGCGACTTTAACCGCTCTATGCCTTTTTACAACTGGAGTTACCAATATCGTCGCGGCCTAGGCAACGATAGAGATGCAGGCTTAACACTAAGCTTTTTTAACCTTGCTCTTGATCTCAAGCAAAGGCTTTGGCAGAGCCATGGCTTTGGCATTGCAGCTAGCACGCAAGTGCATGGCAATTTATTAGCCCAAGATTCAACTATGCTGCTTGTTACACCGGTTGTGCATGTGAGTTATGATGCACGATCTAATCTTGCTCTTTACGCTAATCCCTTTGCCTCATTCACTGTCTTTGAAGAAAAAACACCCAGTCACGTGGGGGTTACTACTGGCCTTGTCTATGGGAAAAGTCAAGGCATAGGCCTAGAATATGCCTATGTTCAACGCCGGCAGCCCCAAGAATCGAGATTAGCTTATGAACAAATCCGTCTAAGCTATACCCAAGGCCTAGATGCTCTTGAGCGCAGCAGCACTTCATCTACAAGTATACCTGTAGCTCTCGAACTAGGTGCCTATCCGGTACCTTCTTTAGGACTTGCTCTAGATCAATGCCAATACGGTATTTGCAGCCAGTTATTTAGCAACCTAGGGCAAAGCCCGCAAGCTATGAAGCGATTTGATCAGAGCTCTCATTGGATCTGGCAGGTTGGAGGACGCTTGCCTATTGAAGTGAAGGCACAGCTGTTATCTTTCGGTTTGGTACGCAATCAGCATCGATTTAATGCATTAGTAGATGGCCGCTGGAATCAAGCTATGACAGAAAATTACAGCCTAGAATTAGGGTGGGGAAGCCAGTTTAGTAACTGCCTTATTTACTGGCTACGCTATGATATGCCTTTGCTTTTCTTGCCGAACAAACTGCAGTATGTCGATGTCAAACGCGAGCAAACAAGAAAGAAAATGGCTGAAACCCTCACACCTTACCAGAAGAAGCCTCAATGGCATTTCTTGCATGTGCAAGTTACTTTTTAGTCTCTTCCGGTTATAATTCGATTTTTTAATTTAGAGTATATTTACTTCGATACTTAGGATCCTTATGCAGGAAACCAGCCATCTTTGTTTTCAAAGCTTCATCAATATCAGGTCCAGTACAAGGTACAAAATCGGGATCTACCCACAGGATTCTTTGTTTTACTTCATTATCAGAAGCTTCACCCTTGTGAGTGAACGGAGCAAAACCAAGCCTAAGCGTTGCTACAACCACCCCAAAAGACCACCAGTCAGCAGGAAAGCCATAACTGTATTGCTTATTTATACCCGCCATTAAAACCTCTGGCGCTATGTATTCTGGAGTTCCGCAGCATGTGACAGCTCTGTCACCATCAGCAAATTTTTTTGCAAGCCCAAAGTCACAAATTTTTATCGTGAGATCTTCCGGCGGCTTATGCCCATGTTGCTTGGTTAACAAAATATTTTCAGGTTTAATATCGCGGTGCAAGAAACCTTTCTCGTGTATGAACGAGATGGCTTGCCCAAGCGAATGAAAAAAAGGATCAAAGTACAAAAGGCGTGTAGTAGGTTTTGTGATAATAAAGTCGAATAAATCTCCCTGTTCACAATACTCCAGCATTAAATATGTTTTCACTCCATCATTATGGCTGGAAAACATCTTTATAATATTTTTATGTTCTATTTCACGAAGAACTGTTGATTCATTATTGACTTGCTTTAGCCGCTCTAAGCTCTTTTTTTCACTGCAGAAGAAGGCGCTAGCAAATGCTTCTTTACACGCACGACACTCCCCTTTGTCGTTAACATATAGAGAAACATCCCCACACTTACCGCTCGCTATCCATCTATTAAATCTAAAATCGCCAAACCCATCCTCACTGTGTCTAGCTCTTTTGGCAAGGCTTGATTCATTTGAAGCGCTACCAGGGCTTAATTCATTTGAAGCGCTACCAGAGCTTAATTCATTTGAAGCGCTATAAAGTTGGGTAGCGTATGATAAAAAAAGCAATAAAACCGAGTTTTTGAAAAAAAATTTCATGTTAAAAAGCAAGAAAAGTGGCTCCCTTATTGGAAAAAAACCCATTAGACAAATTAAGAAAAATTAATCAGGCTTCTTCTAAAGGATTATGGATGTAATTTCCAGTGTTTTTTTAGGCCTAAAAAACAAGAGATTTAATGCATTTGTAAGGTATTAAGAATTTGAGAGAAAATTGAATAGCCTCTCCAAGAAAAGGCTTCGGGGAAATCACCTTGAGCACTACCAAGTACAAACTACCGGTCTTTGAGGGCTTGAAAATACGTAATTTAGACCTGGCGTAAACCTCTTGCTAGACATCGCCTTGAATCCACAAGAGAAACGCTGTTCTTTATTTGCTTCTTGTATCTAAAAGAAATAGCTTATGCCAACCATGCGATCGCTTACTAAAGGGACGAAGCCTGACTGCTGATCTGCAGGCAAACCTCCTCGCAGTTCTTTTGAGTGTTGAAAAGCCATATCCCCTGCCATATAGCCGATACCCAAAGCTAAAGGGTAGTCACCAAACCAATGCACGCCAAGGTTCATCATACCAAAAGCCAAAATAGATGTCAGAGTATAACCCACTACCTTAATAGCCGTTCGATAGCGAGGGAAATTTTTCACAAAAATAGTTGTGGTTGTCATTGCTGTAGCAACATGGCCCGAAGGGAAGGCGTCATATTTAGGCACATTTTTATGATACTTAACTTGATCGGGGAAAGGGCGCCAGACACCACCTTTGGTTTTCGTTGCAAAAGGGCTTTCTCTGCCCGTCACATGCTTGATTACTTGCGTAACAAAAGCAGTAACACCTAGACCTTCGACAAGTTGACCAGCGATGTTAATAGAGCGAACATTTGAAGTTAAAGCCCCATGTAAACCATAGCCAGCAACGAAACCAAGATGAATCCAGCCATCACCCAAAAAGTACATAGATGACTCAGTATCTGTTGGAAAACGCGCTGCATAGCCAAAAATACTAAACTGAGGCTTAGTGTTATCATTTTGCTTGAGCCCCCAACGCTTAGCTTGAGCTTGAGTAGCATCAATTAGCTTTTGATCGTAATAAATACCAACAGCAGTACCAAGACCAATAGCCCAAAGGTAAGCACTATCTGTTTCTTTGACGTATTTAGGAATAGCCTTAATATCATCAACGAACAAAGAGATTAATTTACGAGGAGTAGGAAACGCTTTTTGAGCTGAATGAGCAACAAATGGCATCCAAAGCAAAGTCACAACTAGTAGGCATCGTTTATTCAGGGCTCACCTCAGAATCAAAGAGAAGAGAACTATATAGCCAAGTATTTGCTATTCGTTCAAGGCTAAAATCATTTGGTTTTCTCAAAGCAAGAAGACTCTCGTGCGAAGCGCGCGTTAACGCTCATCTAGCCAGGGCCACCGTCTGCGTACGAAGCTTGTTTCTCCAGACCTCTCTTCGTGTTGGTATGACCCGATGGCATAGTTGACACTTTTGTCCGGATACATAGCTTACACTTTTAATCATGCCAGCGGCATAAATTGGTGGTTTTTAAGAGCTAGCTTGTAAAAGCAGCCTAGCATAAGACGGTGTTCTGGGGAGCTTCGCGCTCCCCAAACCCCTGCGCCGGCGCCCCCTAGGCCCCCTCCTTATTAGATTTTAATAAAGAATATAGGCTGCATGCAGC
>CALBMD010000488.1 GCA_937896265.1 uncultured Pseudomonadota bacterium | reverse complement strand
TGGGGAGCGCGCAGCTCCCCAGAACACCGTCTTATGCCAGGCTGCTATTACAAATATTACAAACTCTTATTTGGTGGTAGTGCCAGGTTGCTATTACAAATTAGCTCTAATGCTAGTGCGTGGTGAATATTCCGATTTTTTGGACTATTGGCCTGAAGAAATATCTCATAATAGCAAAGCCATATCTGAAAAAGAGATTAGATACCAGGTTGGTAAGGAACGACTCTGGCAAATTAAGATGAATGCGGAGCCGTTTGCTTTTCTCATGGAGAGAGATGAGAAATACATGGCTTATCTAGTTGAATTAGATGACGCTGATTTGCATGAAAAAATGCCCTTATGTACACGATATGAATACATTTGCGGGAAAGAAACAAAGGGTGGCGAGAAAATCTTATTTTCTTATCTCTGGTTTGAGAAACTAAACGACGCGATTAGCTATGCAAAGAAGCATGGCATGAAAATAGAAAGGGGCTGGGTATGAAAATCCCACATAATATATTGGTTGGTGAGAGAGCTTTCGAAGTAATGGTTGAAGGAAAAAAAATCGATGGCCAAACATATTTGGATACAAAGAGCTTAATGAAGGCTCAAAGAAAATTAGCGTATAACTTAGTCTTACAAGCTGATGAATTTAATAAAGACATATTTAATTTTTTGATGAATATCAGTGGATATAAGGCATCAAAAATTGCTGAGCTAACTAAAGTGACTTCGGCACATATCAGCAAATATAGAAGAAGTGAAACAGATGAGCATCCATCTCCTATGTTTTGGCAATTGTTCAGAGTGGTAATGCTCATGATTTTATCTAATGGTAACGCTGGGGATGATATTAATAAAATATTGAGAGTTGCCTAGCATCCTAATTTTAATAAGCTAGCTTAAACGCCTAAAGCGGCTTATTTGCAGTCTGTTCTCTTTACTAAATCCGAAAGCTTGTTCTTTCTTGGCACTTGGTTTTAGAGCTCTCTGCAGAGGGAAGCACCACCCTCTGGTTCTCAGGCCTGGAGAAGCAAATTAAATCTTAGGTAGTTTTCTAATTATAGGTATGAAACCACAGTTTTTTATAAACTGAATGAGACCAGCGCTCTCAACTGTTGTGGTCATATTGTTTTGTAAAGGATGAAAATTGACCTCTCCACGATCCAAAAGTTCTTCATCAAGAACAACTGTCACGTTTTTTGCTGCCGGATGCATAAGAGCAAAAGGTGTGACATGACCAGGCTTAAGATGAAGGATGCTAAGTAACTCCTCTTCTTTAGCCATTGAAAAGCCTTTGCCTATTTCTTCGATATTAAATTCTTTTAAGTTTAGACGTTGATCATCAAGCATCGCGACTAAAATAAACTTATCTTTCTTCGATCTTAAAAAAAGAGTCTTAGTATGGGCTCCTGGAATCTGCTCATGAGTAGATTTTGCCTCTTCCACTGTAAATAAAGGCTTATGGCAATAGTTTTTATAAGCGATGTGCCATTCTTTAAGCTTTTTCAGTAAGATGTTGTTTTCATCGTCTTGTGAAACACAAAAAGTAGCCTCTTCAACAATAGCCGGTGGCTGATCTGGTACGTTAAACGCCATGATTATTTCCTTTCTCAAATTGAATAAATATAACTCCAAGCAAGACAACAATCACACCTGTAAGCTGTCTTAGCGTTATGGCCTCGTGCAGAAAAAGTATGCCTAGAATTACTGTCGTAATAGGCTCAAGGGCTGTTAAAATTGCAGCCTTGCCTTTTTCTATTCCTTGTAAACCGTCAAGCAAAAGATACGCTGGCATCGCTGTTGCCAAGATTGCAATAGCAAGAATATTGCTCCATTGAGCAAAACTATTAGGTATTGTAAATTCGTTTCTTAAAAGAGAGAGAATGAAAAATAACAGAGCGCTGCTAAAAGACAAACAAACAGTTGCTGTTAAAGGGTCTGATGACTTTTTGTTTGATGCATTTGCAATGATAAAGACAGCATATAAAAACGCTGAACCTAAAGCCCAACCAAAGCCAGAGATTTTAATTGCAGCATTACCATCCCATAATAAGACCATACCTAAAAAAATAGAAGCTAGAGAAAAAATAGTCGCTAAAAAAATAGCTCGCTTTTCCCATGCCCAAGCAAATAAAATAACCATTGCAGGATAAGTAAAAAATAACACCATGGCTAAGCCAGAGCCGATATCAACGCTTGCTAAGAAATAAAAAGCAGCTGATACACCATAGGCTAGCGAGCCTATAGCTAAGTCTTTTTGTAAGAGGCTCTTAAGCGCAGCATTCTTCTTAAAGAAAACTATGATTAAAATGCCGGCAATAAGAAAACGCCAAAAAAGCATCGTAAATACAGACATACCGCTTGCTAAAAGAGACATGCCAAAAAATCCCAATGTTCCATAAAGCATGCCAGAGAAGA
>CALBMD010000487.1 GCA_937896265.1 uncultured Pseudomonadota bacterium | reverse complement strand
AGAACTAGTCTTAGAAATTTGGGAATGACCTCGCCAGAGCGAATGATTTCAATTGTGTCGCCAGCCTTTAAGTTATAAGCGAGAACAAACGCTGCGTTGTGAAGTGTGACATTTTTGATTTGGGCGCCACTGAGATAGACAGGCTTTATTTGAGCAACCGGTGTAACAATGCCAAGCCTTGAAGTAAACCACTGAATTTCTTCAATTTCGCTTTCAGCTATTTCTCCTGGCCACTTGAAAGAAAGCCGGTAGCGAGGGTGGTGACTTGTCGAGCCTAAGCTTTGGTGCAGCTTTGTCTCATCAAAAGAAAAGACAACACCATCGATATTAAAAGGCATACTGTCAGCGCTAGTTAAGGCCTCGTCAATATAAGATGTAATTTCTGCTTTGCTTTGCACTTTTTTAGCATGAGGGATTTTAAATCCCGCTTTTTCCATATAAGATAATTTTTCCCATTCAGTAGCAAATAGTGATCTACCGTCAATAGCTTGGATGTCAAAGGCAAAAAAGCCAAAATGCCTTGCTAGCTGCAAATCTTGTTTGCGTCCTAACACACCTGCAACGGTGTTTCTGGGGTTTGTCGGTCGAGGCAGGCCAAGGTTTGTCATTTCATTTGCTAAGGCAAGAAAATGATCATTGCGGCAATAAAGCTCTCCTCTGATCTCAATATTCTCTTCGTTATGAGGAGACTTAAAGTAAGGAACACACTCACTAACCCAGCGAGCCTTCTCAGTTACGTCTTCCCCGACAAGACCGTTTCCTCTGGTTTTGGCAATGGTTAGATGTCCCTTATTATAGATAAGGCTGAGGCTGTTGCCGTCAATTTTATACGCAGCTACTAGAAGACGATTTTCTTGCCAATTTAGTAAATCTTCTATCTTGTAGGTCTTGGCAAGCGATAGCATGGCCACTTCATGGGCAACTTTTTTTGCGACAGCTATGGGTTCAGCGCCAACTTTTTGCAAAATAGGGTGATTAGGATGAATGCTTCTTAGCTCTTCTTCTAAGCTGTCGTACTCTTGATCGGAAATCAAAGGAAAGCCCTTATAATAGGCTTCTTTATGCATAGCGATGGTATCGGCGAGTTTTTGCGCCTCTTGGGGTACATAACGTTTCATAATAATCCTTTCTAGGCTTTTGCTATTTCTTGCTGTTTGCAAATAACAAGCTTTATAGATCTGGCTTTTTCTTGACAAGAGTGTGAGGGTGGCGGCTAAAGGCTTTATTTTGCATAGGTGCAGCGAGAAGCTCTTGGTTAGCACAGCAAAAGGCTGTAAGTTCTCCCCCATAGACGCAACCGGTATCAATCTGGATGAATTTGAATTTCTTGCTTGCAAATACTTCTGCCAGCGGCGAGTGACCCGAGAGATGCACTCGGTGAGGATCGGGATGGTTTTCGGGGTGGTTTCTGTTCCACATGAGAGCAAAACAGCTTTCCTTGAAAAGAAAATCATCGCTTTTTTGCAGTAAAGGGCCAGAAAGCGCAGCTTTTAGCTGTGCAGATGAGGCCAAGGCATGAGTAACTACATAGTCATTATTTGCCCAAATAATTGGTAAATTGTTAAGGAAGCTAATGGCATCGACAGGTAAATTCCAGGTGCTAGGATCATGGGATTTTATCTGGTAGCTTGCTAAGGTTTCAAAACCGCCTTGCTCAAGCCAAGAAACAAGCGAAGCTTGCTGAAACTCTTCTTCATTGGTGTAAAATTCAGCCCCTCGACGCTTTTGCAGAAAGTCTTCCTTAATCGAAAAGATAGCTGGATTTAGTTTAGGCAGCAGTGTTGGATTAAAGGCTTCAATCAGACGCAAGAAATCGGCTTCATGGTTGCCTAATATACAGCTATGGGTGCCCCTTATTTGGCCTTCTTGGAAGCGGTTTATCACCTGATTTGAGTTTTGACCGCGATCAATCAGATCACCCACGCTGACCAGAAGAGGTAGCCATCGGTTTGCCGCGCTGTGCTCTTTAATCATTTTCTCAAGGGCGATTAATTCGTCGAAACAACCATGGATATCACCTACAATGTAGGGAACTCGCTTCGTCATCCTTAGTGCCTTCCTTGCTGGATATATCGCTTAGGTGCTAAAATTCTAGCATTATGTACTTTCCTAATGAAAGAAGGAACCAATCTTGGCTATCTCCTCTCTTTTTAGATCTAAGTATCTAAATTTTAACAAAAAAACTGGAACTCTGCTCGTCTTGTTGCCTCTTAGTACTCTGGCGCTAGCTAAAACCCCTGTTACAGGTAAGGTAAAAGATCGGTTAAAGGTTGGTGTTATCTTGCCAATGAGTGGTTCGCAAAAAGACTATGGTATAGAAGCATTAACAGGGATTGAACTGGCGCAGGAAGAGGTTCGCAAGACAGAGCCTGATCTTGCTCAGAGCATAGAAATGATCTTAGTCGATGACCAATCAACGCCAGCAGGAGCGGCAAGAGCTTGTGACGAGCTCTTGAAAGGGCGAGTAAGCCTAGTTATGGGCTCAGCTCTGCCACCAAATACAGCATCTATCTTGCTCGCAGCTGAAAAGCAAAAAGCGATGGTATTAAGTCCCAGCTTTTGGGGTAACAAACCGCTTGTTGATACCTTATTTAGTTCCAACTATGAAGAGTCTTGGGAGGCTCATCTCCTAGCTAAGTTTGCTATGGATAAAGGCCTTGGCAAAAATGCCGGAGTACTTTTGACACAAAACGATGCTAGTGCTTCGGATTTTGCTCAGGCGTTTGAATCAACCTTTGTTAAGGCTGGTGGTCAAATCGCAGCAAAAGAAGTTTATCCCGCACAAGCAGATAATCAGCCGCTTTTAGAGAGGATAAAGGTTTTAGCCCAAGCCAAGATCGATTTTTTACTCTTGCCTTCGACTTTGGAAAAAGAACTACAAATAAGCGTTGAAGAGGCTAAAAAAGCGGGGTTTAAAAAACCAATCCTAGGAACTACACGCTTGGCAACAAAAAGTATCCGTTACAAGGCAGCGGGTTTGGCTGATGTCTATGTTATCTTGCCGTTTGAGAGTAGCTTGCAAGTAGGGGATAAAACGTTTGCTTTTTCCCAGTCTTTTAAAAACAGGCACCAAAGAGATCCTAGCGCTTTAGCAATGCAATTTTATGATGGCTGGATGAGCGCAGCTTTTGCTTACCGTCAAGCTAGTTCGCCAGAAAAAAACGATCTTAAACGTGCCTTTAGTAAACTCAAGGAGGTCCCTGGCCTGCTTGGTCCTTTTGCTATCAATGCCAAGCATGCAGCCGATAAGCCAGCTGTTGTCTATAAAATTGCCAAGGGAGCTCTAAGTTTTGATAGACTTGCAACACCGTAGCAATACGAGCGTCCCTTTCGATATCGTTGAGCGGGTAAGAGCACAGTATGAGCAATTCCCTTATCCCCGTTACCCTCTCTTGGCAAAACCTTTTTGGCAAGATGGGGTAGGCGGCTCGTCACTTTTTTCTCGTACGCTTATGCATAAAAATCATCTGTTGTTTGCAACAGGTCAAGATACTTTGATCCTTGGCTGTGGTGATATGCAGCCTTATATTTTTTCTTGCCTGGAGCCAAAAGGGGCAAGGGTCTTTGGTATCGATTTATCACGATCTTCGATAAAAAGAGCAAACTTTCGTCTAAAGGCGAATTTTCGCAAAGCTTATCTGATGGTTGGAGACCTCGATTCCTATCTAGTATCAGGGTCACCATATAATTTTAGCCATATCGATGCATTTGGTGTGTTGCATCATCTTGTAAACCCAGGACAAACTATCGCGGCTATTTATGAGCGTTTGGCACCAGGCGGTACTCTAAGAGTTATGATTTATAACGCCAAGGCTCGTTCTTGGATACGAGAGATTGCTAAGATTTTTTGCTTGCTTGGTTATGATTATCGCTATAAACAGGATTTAAGGCAAGCACGTCAGCTCTTAGTTTTAGCAAAAAAGCATTACCATTTGCTTGCCCAGCACTTGGCTTCTATGGGCAAAAGCCTACTTACTAATGATTCGCGTTTTATCGATGCTTTTTTTCATGAGCGTGAGGTTCATCTTTCTTACACATCTTGGCTCAGTCATTTTGCCAAGACAGGATTTTTGCATCTGGGTTTCTTTGATCGCTATGGCGAGTTGGATCATCTAGCTAATCCTCTTTGGCAACCTCCTGCCTCTGCTACTATGGAGGCGCTTATAGATCAGGGGCTTTTTCGTGGTAATTTCGAGCTTTATTTTGCTAAGCCAGGCGGTGAGAAGCAAGCTGGCTCTTCTCGTCTTTTTGCAAGTCTTAGGCCACCTAGGCTTTGGTTTACTTTTCCAGAAACCGCTTCTTTAAGTTGGCCTAAGCAACTATTTATTTGGCAAAAGTATCAAAAAAGGCTCTCTTCTTTTTGTATCGATGATCCTAAAAGTTTTCCACCGATGCCTCTTGCGAGCTGGCAACGGCTAGCTCGTCTTGGTGCTGTGATGCCTGGCGAAGGCACCTGGCAAGATAAACTTCTTGCGCCGATAGCCAAAGAGGCCCCACTTTATGAAAGCCCAGTTAAAACAAAGACTGTTAGTGATGATTTAAGAGTATTTATCGAGAACCGCTTGCAGAAGCTTGCGATAACTACACTGGAAAGACGACGTGATCTTATCTTCGCTCGATTAAGTAGACTCTAATATCAAAAGCGTTTTTGGTAGAAAATTAGATTTTCGTCTAATAGAACAAAATTTTTTGAGCTTTTATTGAAATGGAGAGTTTCGCTGGGACCTAAGCCAAGAAACCCTTGAGGGGCAAGGCTATGGTCAAATATTTTTACTACCCTATCTTGCAACTTGCGATCAAAATAGATCAAGACATTGCGGCAGAGAATTAAGTGCATCTCACCAAAAAAGCTATCTGTTGCTAAATTATGCTGTGAGAAAACAATGTTCTTTTGCAACTCTTTATGCAGTTGCGCTAGGCCTGAAAAGGCATTGAAGTAGTCTGCTAGCGATTTTTTACCACCAGATTTTTGATAATTTTCTGTATACTTTCGAATTTGACTTGTGGGAATTATAC
>CALBMD010000486.1 GCA_937896265.1 uncultured Pseudomonadota bacterium | reverse complement strand
ACTAACTATCTTTATTTCTTTAGGTTTAACTGCTCATCCAGCTTTAGCTAAAGTTAACGTTCTAGCGTCATCTCTTGAAGAGATCGATCATATTATCCAAGGTTCTGAGATGAGTAATTCTCAGTTAAAACAACTAAAAGCAGACTCTCAAGAAGCAGTCAGAATTGCTGCTAAAGGCAAGTTACTTACCTTGGGCTCAGGAGTGCTTTGGGTAGCTGCATTGGGTGGTTCATATATGCTTTGCCCGCTACTACCCTTTACTGTAAGTGGCGCTCATGCTTTTGTTGGGGCAACGTTCTTTTTTGGTATTCCTCCCTATATGACAACCCTTTTTCTTATCGATCAAGAGACCAGTGCAATTAAAGGTCATCCGCACCAATTAGCTCAACGTTTTTCTGCCCTAAGCCCCGACATGGTTCTGCTTTATAACGGTGAAATTTTTGATTTGAAAGATGCTGAGATCTTCGTGAAGTTTGTAGCTGAGTTTTATGGATTGTATGTAAATGCATTCGAAGAAAGAAAGAGCAAAGTTGCTCTTGAGAAAGAAGCTAAGGATACAAAAAATCTTCCTGTAGCTGAGGTTGTAGTTGCTGAAGCTGTTCCTGTAGCTGAGGTTGTAGTTGCTGAAGCTGTTCCTGTAGCTGAGGATGTAGTAGAGGATGCCATCGTTGTTGGTGGTCCTGGCGCAACCATAGTGCCACCGCCAGATACATCTATCTTGAAGAACTAGCTTGCAATGACTCTAAAGATTTTCTTGAAGTCAGTATCAAAATAGTCTAAAATCCCGCAAACTTTGATACTAATGACCCTTCCGCCTGGTCGGAGTACTGTTCTATGGAAAATAAGCCATCAATATTCTCTTTATCCCCTGCTGAGCTGGCAAGTCAGTTCAACCAATGGGGCTATCCTTCTTACCGACGAACACAGTTTAGCGAATGGCTTTTTAAGCAAAGAGTTTCAACCCTTGAGGCGATGACTAATCTGCCCAAGGCTATGAAACAGCAGTTGGCCTCAGAGTTTAGCTGGGACCTCCCGCAGGTTATTGAGAGGATCGACTGTGAAGATGGTGCTACTAAGATTCTCCAAAAAAATAGCCATGGTCTCATTTTTGAGTCTGTGATCTTGCGATATAACAACCGGGTAAGCCTTTGCGTCTCTTCGCAGGTAGGCTGCAAGATGGCCTGTAGTTTTTGTCAAACGGGTAAGCTTGGTTTTCTCCGCAATCTCAAGACAGAAGAAATCCTTGGTCAATTTGTGCTTGCGCAGCAGATCGTGGCTAGTGAAGGATTGGCGATTACCCATGTGGTGTTTATGGGTATGGGGGAACCTCTGGATAACTTCGAGGCAGTAGTTAAAGCAGCCAATATCCTTATTGATGAACAGGGTTTTGGTCTGAGCAGACGCCGTGTGACTATTTCGACTTCTGGCATTGTCCCTAAAATTAAAGAGTATGCAGGTAAGACAGCGGCTAGCTTAGCTATTTCACTTCATGCTTGCCGTGATGAGTTGCGCGATGCATTGATGCCAATTAATCGTAAGTATGATCTAGCAGCGTTAAAAGAGAGTTTAGTTGCCTATCAGACGCAAAGCGGAGAGAAGATTACCATCGAGTATATCTTGATTAAAGATACCAACTGTTCTCGTCGCGAAGCCAAAGAGTTGGTGCGGTTTTTACACGGCTTACGTGCCAAAGTGAATTTAATTCCTTTCAATGCCCATCCTGGAATGCCTTACCAGCGGCCTGAAGAGCAAGATATCCGAGAGTTCCAGCAGTATTTGTCGGAAAGAGGTTATCCAGCGCCAGTACGTTACTCCAAAGGGCTGGAAGTATCGGCAGCATGTGGCCAACTAGCGGCAAAACACAAAGAACAGCTAGCCGCCATACCTCTTCGAGCTAATGCTGTACAGCGCTAACGATCAGGATCAGCACATTCAGCACGGAGCAAAGCAGCACATTCAGCACGGAGCAAAGTGCCCTAAGATGTCGCTTGGTGACTTGCGGCCTGCTAGCTTATTATCATTTCCATGTATGCAAGAAGACAAATCGTTGAAGAAA
>CALBMD010000485.1 GCA_937896265.1 uncultured Pseudomonadota bacterium | reverse complement strand
CAATTTATTCCGCTGGCATGACTAAAAGTGTCAGCATTCCCTAAATCCGCGGAGTTGTGTTAGCCGACAGAGAAGAGACTCTCAAAAACAAAAAGGCTTTTTTGGGGCCGGCTTTTTAAGTGTCGATCCAGCCGGTAAGCTTCATGCAGAGGCCAAGAGTATAGGCAGCGATTAAAAATGGGGTGATTAATAAAACAAACGGCATAATCAGCATAAAGGGGATAAACTCACCCATCGAATCGATTTTGAGATCGTCTCTTTTAAAGATCATGCTTACCTCTCCTATTTTGAAGGCGCTTATTGCATCATAAGCGCAAGTTTTTGCTCTAAGATTTCTTTTGTGACAGCCCCAACAACCTTAGTAACAACAATACCTTCCTTATTGATGAAAACAGTTTCAGGCACACCTGTGATGCCATAGTTTACTCCTGCCTCGCCCTCTTCATCTAGTGCTACAACATAGCTTTTATGGTGCTCTTTGGTAGCGTCTATAGCAGCATCTAACGTGTCCTGTACAGCGATGCCCACAACTTGCACTCCTTTTGTCTTTTGGCTTTGCCAAAAGTCTTCAAGAGCACTGGCTTCGCTAGCGCAAGTAGCACACCAAGAGGAGAAAAAATTTAAAACTAAGGCTTTGCCGGAAAATTGCTGCAAAGCAATCTTTTCCCCAACCTTAATTTGGGGGCCAGAAAGTCCAATAGCTGAAAATTCAAGGGCTTTTTTGCCAGAGATAGAGTCCGGATTTTTGTTTGGGTTCTGATACAAAGCGCTTGTTAGAGTAAACAAGGTGGCAAGAACAAATACCAAGAATATTAAAGATATGCGAAGGTGTTGGCTTTGATGTGCCAAGTGAGCTCCTGCTACTTAAAAATCGATTGCTCGACTAGTTTTTTATTCAAGCTGTGGCTGCCATCTGGAGCTTTATACTCCTCAGAATGTTTCACCATCAAGCTTGTGGCCGTAAAGAAATTGCCATCTTGGCTAATATGCCCCTCGACAATGACTCCTGAGCCTTCTTTAAACATATCAGGCGGCGTCCCTTGGTGACTGACACGCATCTTGGCCCCGGCAAGATCAGAGATAGAAAAAGATAAAGATAAAGATTTAGCATCCCATGCTAAAGAGCCTTCTTCAACCATACCACCAATCTTTACTTTTTTACCGACGATTTCAGCCAATTTTTCTTTGGCCTCACGGGTCGTGTAGAAAAATACAGTATTAGATTTCATACTTAGAACGGCAATAAAAAGCAAGGCGGCGCTTATCAAAAAAGCACCAATTAACCATTTATTTTTCATGGTCTTGCTCTTTATTTTGGGCAACTAGCTTGGTAAGGGCCAGCAAGAGTCGTCTTTTTTGACCAATATGGACAAGCATGAAAGCAAAAAAAATGGCGCTTATGCCATAAGAAAGAGCTATGTAAAACCAAGCGTTCATTGCTACTCCTTTGTAGTCTCTAAAGGCTATGGAGCGTCTCGTTTTTGATTTGCTGCTCAAGCCGTAGATTGATTGATTTTTGCCAAACCAGCCAGAAAGCACAAGATAAAGTAGCTAAAAGACAAAAGACAAGGTGCATTAAGATGTCTTTAGACATGGTGGCGCCTTGACTGCCTAGTAAAGATGGCGGCTGATGCAAAGTCCGCCACCAAGTGACGCTTTTATAGATAATAGGAA
>CALBMD010000484.1 GCA_937896265.1 uncultured Pseudomonadota bacterium | reverse complement strand
CTCCTCGTATATACCCAGCTCACCCGCAGTCGGTAGTCGCATCAATATGTTGCCATTCATATCCGTTTTTACAACGGATTGAGAGCGATAGTCACAGATAAACAGAACATCCCGCCCCTGCTCATGAATCAAGCTCAGGCCATGGGCCGATCTAAATCCCAATGTCCAGCTATCAACGATCTGACCGTCGGCGTTGTAGATCAGAATGTTATTCTTTTGATGGTTAGTCAAAAGTACAATTCTTCCCAAAGAATCTACCACCATTTCATGGCAGTCTTTCACCGGGTAACGCGACGGTTCATCAGGAATACCCCAATCTGAATGTACTCGATAACGAAAACCGTTGTGCCCCACAACCGGGGCAGATTTCAACGTTCTCTTTTTATCACTGCGAAAACGACTTTCAACACGAGAAGACAAAGACGCTAACGATTCCACAGCATCATAGGCTGCCAGAAGCATGGTTCTTTTCACAACATCACCTAAATTACAATCAATTAAAAAACTAAACCCGGCAAGGAGTTATGCCGGGCTTATGAGCAGTTTAAATAGAGACAGCACAAATAGCGGCTGCAGTGAAACCTGTTTGCGGTTATCGGTGACAATGCACCGAGATACCACGAGACTCAAATACTTCCGTACAACGATCCAGTTCCGCATCGCTCATAAACTTGGCGGTTTGCTCACCAATATCGAGACGTTTGGTGCCACCGAAACGAGGTAATTTATCCAACCAAATGGGATTATATGGAAGAATCTGCATTTTTTTGACGCCGTTTTCTTTCATCAGGTCGGCAATGCCGCTGAGATTTTCGTCGGTATCGGTAACTCCAGGAATCAACGGCACTCGAGGCAATACTTCAAGATCAGTGGTCAAGGCCAATGCCTGAACCTTTTTAAAGTTCTCAATGATGGGTTCGTTTTTAACACCGCAATAGGTCAAATGATCATCACTGTTGATGAGCTTGAGATCGAAATAAATGGTATTAGTGTGAGGCAATACCAGACTTTCAAAACGGCTAAAGTTGAACAACCCTGCGGTTTGAATCAGGGTATGAATATCTCTCTTCCTTTTCACCAACTGAAATAATTCGCCGACACTGTCCATTTGCATCAGGGCTTCACCACCGGAAACCGTGAGGCCACCACCGGACATCTCAAAGAAATCAGCATCTTCAAGCACTTCTTCAGCCAGCGCTTCAAGATCATTAGTGGGGCGACCTATCTGCTCCAGCGCACCGGACGGGCACACATCGACACATTTAAAGCATTGGGTGCACTTGTCACGCAAGATATGTCCCGGTACCGTCAGATCAATTGCCTGTTCCGGACAAGCACTCACACAGTCACCGCATTCGATGCACTTTTCAGCATTGAATGACAGCTCGTAACCGGTATTGATACTTTCCGGATTCTGGCACCAGGTACACGACAGTGGGCAGCCTTTAAAAAAGACTACGCTGCGAATACCCGGCCCGTCATCGAGCGTATTGCGCTTAACATCGAAATATAACGAAGCCTTGCGGGGCTCCGTTACATTAATCGAGTTAATGAGGCTCGCATCAGGCCGCATTTGAGCTCCTGGAGATGACTTCATCCTGCATCTTCGGAGACAGGTCATTAAAGTACGCGGAATAACCGGATACGCGGATCAACAAGTTCGGATGCAGCTCAGGGTTATCACGAGCTTCAATCAGAATCTTAGGATCCAGCATATTGGCCTGAACCTGCATACCTCCACGCTTGAAGAACACCTTGTACAAGCTGCCCAAGGCACTCTTGCCGTCATCACACTCATAGCTGGAAGCGTCTAACTTGATATTGAAGTTGATGCCGTTGGCAAAGTTCTTGTAGTTAATCTTGTTCATGGAATTCAATAGTGCGGTGGTACCACGCTTGTCTGCGCCATTTTCAGGAGCAAAGCCAGACGCAAAAGTTTCACCGGCACGACGACCGTTAGGCAGCGCGTTCACAAGACCACCGAAGTGCGTGTGTGACGTATTGGAATAAACACCGGCATTGTGGTTGCCGCCACGGGTATTTTTACCCAGTGCCTTAATGTTATCAGCGTAGTGCTCACCAACCCAGATCATCCACTTATCGGCTTCCGGAATATCGTTACCGAATTTATCAATGGCATTTAGTTTAGTGAACACCTTCTCATCGCTGATATCGTCTTTCAGCTGATCGACCAGCCCTTCCAGGGAAATCCAACCATCTTCAAATACTGCTTTTTCAATGCAGCGCAATGAATCCGCAGTGGCCGCCATACCACAGCCCTGAATACCAGAGAAATTATAGACAGCGCCACCTTTGGTAGAGCAAACACCTGTTTCCACACATCCCTCCAGCAGCGCACTGCTGAGCGGGGTGGGATGATGCTTGGCATGGAATTTTTCTACCGCTTCCAGGTCTCTGCGCAGTTTACCCAGCTGATGCTTCACTTGGGTATCGTAAGCCGCAACCACATCGTCCATGGTTTTCATTTCGGACACTGGAGGGGTTTTAGCACCAATTTGCTTTTTAGAACCAAACTGACGACCTTCATTAAGGAGCAATTCAATCGCCAACGGCATGTTGTACATAGCGGCATCAGTGGAAGCCAGAGTTTTGCCTGGCGCGGTAGGCTCTACACAGCCAATAGCCACGTAGTTGCGTGCGTCTTCCAGAGAATAACCGATATCGGTCATGGACTCGATAATGGTCTCATCGTTGTACATGGCAGGAGCAGAACCAGGGCCGAAGTTAATGCGAATCACCTCGTCGTAGAACGCTTTGGGGGTATTTTTATGAATACGCACATGAAAGTTAGGCTGACGCATACGCAGCTCATCGGCTAATTCCAGCAATACAAAGCTCAGCTCGTTGGTGGCGTCGTTGCCGTCTTTATCCTGACCGCCGATAGTCACAACTTCCCAACTGGTCAAACCGCCCAGAGTGCTGGTACCGACTTCACCGTGCATTGGAATGGTTTCACACAGTTTGACGCAGAACGCGCCGAGGATTTCTTTAGCTCTCTCACGAGAAATATTGCCAGCGGCCACATCTTTCTCATAGAACGGATTTAGGAACTGATCGATACGACCTGGGCATGTAGTTTCACCAAGGGTTTCCATAAAGATACAGATGTGTGCCAGCGTCATGGACTGAACCGCTTCGTAGAAGCTGGTGGCACCAAAGCGAGGTACACGGGCACAAATGGAAGCAATCTCCAACAGCTCTTGCTTTCTTACCGGATCGGTTTCAACAGAGGCCATTTTGCTGGCTTCAGCGGCGTAGCGATCACCGAATTCCGCCATACCCTTCATAGAAATTTTGACGGCCTTGTAGAAATCCAATTTTTCAGAATCATCGGTTTCGCTCTCAAGTGCTTCTACTTCTTCAATAATTCCTTGAGCACCAACGTTGATTATTTTCTCGTAGTTAGGAGCGATATGAGAGATACCACCAGCTTCATAGATTTGGTACTGTAAGGCTTCCGACTGTTCTTTGGCGAAACGCATTCCTTCTTTCATGCCGTCGAACGCCAGAGTCGATGTATTTTTGTTTAGCCAGAAGGGAATCTGTGAAAATAGCTTAAAGCGGTCTTTCAAACTGATTTCGAGGGGATTTACCTTTCGAGAAGGCATATTGAATACTTGGGACATGGGTTCCAAGCCACTCAACTCTGGATAGCAGAAGCCAGCGACGCGTTTGGAGGTGAAGTTGCCAACAATCAACTCATCATCGTAAATACGCACAGTCTTGTTATTGAGCACATAGCGCACAGCTTCGGCTATTTTCACGTTGGTCGTCTTATCGCTGTTGGCCTTGTTACGATGGTATTTGGTCCAAAGCATAGGACGCTCAATGCATGCACCATTGGTTTCGGCTTGCACTGCTTTTTTCAGGCGCTCAACACGGTTCGATACTTCCATAGAAGTCTCGACCGCCATTTCTCTATCAGCTAATTTCACAAGAGCATTCATCTTATTCTCCTAGTATTCACCCCAGTTACAGAACCGACAATCACACCGGATCCGTTCTCGACGCTATCACTTTCTACTTAGCTGACGACAAAATACATGCAAATCAGCTTATAGTTGATGTGCCTTTTTAAGGGAAATCCCGGATCAAGGCCTTTAACAGTCTTAGTAGTAACAATTCTAAGGCTATCGAACAGCTATTATTCACTTCTCAAAATAGCGCGGTACTGACTTGGAGATTGTCCTGTTTTTAACTTGAAAGCCTTACTAAAATTTGAAGCATCTCTGTAGCCATTAGCCACAGAAACTTGAGAAATACTCATTGCCGAATTTGCCAGCCCTTTCTTAGCCTGCCGCAGCCTTACGTCGTTTACAATTTGACGATAGGTAGTACCCGCCAAAGAGAGTCTACACCCAAGTGTCCTAGGAGTTGTGAATAAATACTCCGATATGGCCCTCACAGTAGGGATCTTCGGCAATTCATTTACAAGGATACTCTCCACAAACTCCACCAATCGTTCCGAACTCAGATTTCTTAATCGATAGCTCCTAGCCGTTTTACGAATATCACTTAGTTTTGGCGGCGTTTTGTCCATTAGTAACCAAGCGTCCTCTTGGCAATCTGCATGATTTTGACTCACAACCACTCCCCCCTTTAAACGCATCAAAAGATAGAACTCACAGCGAACTGCAGAAATCCTCACAAAACAAATGGTTAAAAGAAATGTGAATCGGCTTAAAATACGCAAATCCTGCTCCCAGAAATCACCGATTACCCACGGGAACTAGTGCGAAACTCGCTCATTTGAGCCTGCAAATTAGCTCAGTCAAATATCTGAAAGTGAATTGCACTTACTCGCTCCAACTGTGCAAGTGTTTAATTTCCTGAAAAAGGTCAATGCCTTGCAGTAAATCGTCACGCCGCGTTCTCAATAATTCGATACTTTTGTGCTAGTAACGCGAAATTCGTAGCTAAAAAACCATAAACTGATCAAAAACCACTCAATTATACTCTGGATATATAATTTATATAGCGGGTGTATAAAAGAGTATAATCATCCATCTCCCGCGAACAGGTTTCTAAAATCTCGAATTTGAACCCATATACCCTTTGAACGATACAGTTTTGAGTGTATCCATCTTTCTCGACAGAAGGCGCCACGCCCCCACCCTTTGAAAGACGAGAATAAGCATTATGAAAAAGTTTGATTACTCCGAAGTTCGCCGCAAAGCTGATATGCTCCGTATTGCAACAGGCAAGGCCAGTGCGCCCGAGGCAAAATCGAAGTTGGCCGAAAAGTGCATGGTTTCATAGTCTACGGTCGCCATTCTAATCACTTAAGCTCATGAATTGGCATCGTAATTCCAATGATCCCTCATGAATCAGGCTGCACTGTACCCTTGTAAGATTTCTACCGTATGGAATTTAGTATCTATGCCGTTAGTTGAAGAATATTCGAATAGCTCACAAAAGCTTCTCTATGCGCTTCAGTTCGCTGCTAATGCCCACAAAGCACAGCGGCGTAAGTACGATGGCTCACCCTATATAAATCATCTGATAGAGGTTGCTAACCTGTTGGCTAGCAAAGAAAATATCGCAGACTCAGATGTCCTAATAGCATCTCTTCTGCATGACATTTTGGAGGATACTCCGGTATCACACGAGGAACTCACCGAGTTGTTTGGTCGCAAGGTCGCAGATCTTGTATCTGAACTAACTGATGACAAAACTCTTACCCTTCAAGAGCGCCGAGATAAGCAGATCAGGGAGCTGCCAGCCAAATCCATCGAATATAAAGCGATTAAGCTTGCAGATCACTGCAGTAATATCTCAGCAATACCTGAATCTTGGGAGCCGGAGAGAGTAAAAGCCTATAGGGAATGGTCTTGGTCCATCGCCGAACTTTGCGTTGATGCATGCACCCATTTAGAAAAAGAGTACAAGAAAAGATATGGAGAGACCTCCAGAATACAAGTTCGGCCATCTTTGTGACAGCCATCCTTACGCTGCTTGAACGTTGTCTCTTCAAAATGGCAAGAACGCTCAACGGTTTGAATGCGAATATCGCTTGTCGATATTTCAGTAATCCAAACGTAAGACACCTGGTTAGAGTCTGGACACTTACAAACAACTGAGACATAAAAGTGAAAACACAGAGCGTTCTATCAGAAGGGCATTGGCTGAACAACCAATATCCTTAGAGTCTCTGGCGCGTCCAACTCCAAAGCCTCGCAGTATTGCACATACTGGTATATATCAAGCTTTTTCTGGCCATCCTCAAGTTTTTGAACAAAACTGTGGGGTTGATCAATACGCTCGCCTAAATCACGCATACTCAAACCCAGTTCAAGCCTGCGCTTTTTGAGGTATGAAGTTAAATTTATGTAGTTTTGGGATGTGATTGCCTTTTGCATTGTACCACGATAAGGTACACAGCCTAATGTACCCTTAGATGGTACAATCGTTCAACTACTAGG
>CALBMD010000483.1 GCA_937896265.1 uncultured Pseudomonadota bacterium | reverse complement strand
ATTAAGATATTTGTCAAAGACCTAGGCTATGTACCTCATACTGCCACTGATGGAACTAAAGCTATAGAGGCGCTAAAGGCGAAGGATTTTGGCATATTAATTTCTGACTTAGTGATGCCAAATCTGGATGGTATCCAGCTACTTGAAAGAATGACCTCCGAAGGCATCGACACCCCTGTAATCCTTTTAACGGGTTATGGGTCAGAAAGTTACGCCCGCAAGGCCTTAAGTTTGGGTGCCTTTGACTTCTTAGAAAAGCCTTTTAATGCCAAATCACTCAAAATAGTGATCGATCAAGCATCGAAAAGAGAACAAGTCGCTGGGAATAACTTGGGACGCTTTCGTGTTTTTGAAGGGATGATTACCAAGGCTTTCGCTGAAATAGACAACCATCTCTCAAAACCATCTCCTAATTTAACATACGAACAAAAGCTAAAGGTTATTTCTGCAGCTTATGACCAGCTTAGCTTCTGCAAGACTTCGTTAGATCAGCTCCCAAAGTCTGAGGTTTGGCGATATGAAGCCAGTTATCTATTACGAATTATGCATGGCCTCACTATAAAATTCCTTTCCTGTGGCTTAGTAGGTCTCGCCCTTTTAACTTCTACATGCAAAAAGTATCTTATATATCTACGCACGCAGCCAAGGGGACCAACCGAGACGTCGATCTTTACACTCAAACGCACTATCTTGTCTCTGCTTGAGCACTTAGAGACAGCTAAAAAGAGCAGCTCTAATAGCAACGAACTGCTTCGCCTGGAAGAGCAGTTAAAACTGCTCTGCAACCAACTAATGAACAATCCTACATTTTAGACTACACTTTCCTGAAATAATTTAAGTTTAGGAGAACCTATGGCTGTGCAAGTCGGTAAAAAGGCGCCCCAATTTAAGCTAAAAAATGCAAAAGGCAATGTTTTATCTTCAAAGGATTTCTTAGGCAAAGGGCTCATAGTTTACTTTTATCCTAAAGACCTGACCCCTGGATGTACTCAAGAGGCATGCGATTTTCGCGATTTCAACACTGCCTTGAAGAAAAAGGGCTATGCTGTTGTAGGCATTAGCAAAGACTCTGAAGAGCTCCATCAAAAGTTTATCGATACACATGACCTCAATTTCACGCTATTAAGCGACCCTAAGGGGGAGGTCTGCGAAAAGTTTGGTGTCTGGAAAGAAAAGAGTCTCTATGGCCGCAAGAGCATGGGTATTGTTCGTTCAACCTTTATCATTGATGCTGAAGGAAAGATCGAAGAGATCTTTGAAAACGTCAGAGCTAAAGGACATGTTGAAAAACTTCTAGACTATCTTGGGACCAGATCTAAGGCTTGAGATCTTGAACGCTCAATAAAAGCGCTAAATGCCAAAGGCTCGTTTGGCCCAGGGGCACGAAAAAAGCGACGTTTGGCATCTTCTAATAGTCTCATGTGATAACTAACCTTCTTTCTGTTACCCTGCAACAACCTTGGCAAGTACTGTTGGCGCCAGTCTTGCCAAATTTCATAAGCTAAGGCATAGTCCACCTCATGCTTTGTCCGCCCCACTCGCAAGATAAGTTTTTTAAGACTGTCTGGATCAAAAGAAAAAGCAGGATGGATATCGCGAAATTTACGTTTTACTCGCGCATCTATATTATTACAAGCCAAACAGATAATGACTGGATCAAAACGAGCAGAGCTTAGGCCTACAAATTCTGTTAAATGATCATGATGGACAGAAAGAGAAGCAAGAAAAAAAGAATTTGCTCTTACAAACAAATTTGCCTTATCACGGTTACAAATAGGGCAATGAAAGCCCGCCGCAGTGATCACCCAATTGATATCAAGCTTCAATGGCAGCGCTTTGTCTGTACCTATAAGACTTTTGGTTTGCGAACCCCATCTACCATCAAAACCAAGAGGACAAAAAATCCTCTCTAGCTCTGCATCTGAATACTGCGATAGCAATAACAAGAGGCTAGAACCTCTCTAGCTCCTCAATCAAACAATCAAGCCAGCCGTCGCCAGAAGCTATGCATTGGCTAGCTGCGTCTCGTACCTCACCCATAACACGATAGTAGTAACGCGTCTCACCTTCTCGTTTGTTGGTATCAATTTCACCACTATCAATCAAGAACTCAATTTCTTCCATCGTATCTTTAAGAATCTTAACAGCTTCTTTTGCTTCGTTAAGATCCGCCTCATCAATAGCGATACCTATTTTGGCAAAAGCCTGATAATAGTAGTTTTCAAAATAATCCCGTCCCGTCATTTCATTGGGAAATGGTCTATTAAGTTTGCTATCTGTCTCAAGAGCTGCTGTAGCAAATTCTAAAGCTTTACGTGGTACAAAGAGCTTAAAGATTGTCGCCTTGGGGTTGCTATAGATACCGGCTAAAACACGTAAGCAACCACCGCCTTCAAAGCCGCCTTTGAGATTGCCATTGCTGTCAGTACTTGCCTCTAATACTTTTTGTTGAATGTCTTTAATTTGCCCACCAAAATCCAAGCGCTCAGCAGTGTCTTTCGCTAATTTAGCTCTAAAAGCTAAGCAAGCTGTTTTAAGGTAAAAATACTCCTGAGACTGTGTCTGCTTAATAGCTTCGATATTGGTAACACAGCCTTCCAAAATTTCTTTAGCTTTTTCAAGAGGAACTTTAGGTAGCATCACGGATCGAAAAAGATCTAAGCGGCTCATTTGAGCAATGACATAAGTTTTGACATCCCCTTGCGCTGAGCCCAAAAGCTTAGAATAAGCCTCTCTGGCTTTTAGACTCATAGCCTCTCCTTGTGATCGCTGCATAAACAAAGCGTCAGCAGCGTCGAGGTTGGCTAAAAGAGACCACGAGAACCCATAGCAAAACACAGCAAAAACAATGCACTTCCCAAGCATCGCAAATCCTCCAAATACTTTATTTTTGAAATTATTCTAAATCGTATCATGCCAATAAAAAGCTTTAGATCAAAGCTCAATTCAAAATTTTTAAGTGAGATTTGCTTTCATTATTCGGACAGTCTTGTTAGCATTGAGCAATTTTGGAGAAAAAATGGACGAGAAAGATTATTTTATTGAAAAACTTGAGCGCGCCATAACACGATGGCCTGACAATATTATGTGGGGAGTTGTACAGCTCTCTTCCTATACAACCTACCCCACAGATGAAGTTCTTTCCTGGCTTAATCAAGGTTCTGATAAAACCATAGAAAGCGATGATTTTCTTAAACGCGAAGATGTTCAGACTATCTCAGAACGCCTTAAAAAAAACCAAGTCAGCATAAAAAAAGCTCAGGCCAAGAAATATTTAGAAAGCCTGATACAAATTAAAGAAAAGATTCGCCTTTATACCATGCAGAAAGATTGGCGGAAGGCTTATCAAAGCTTATCCTATTTCTTGGGTGAAAAGTTTGAAGAACTAAGTTTTGATGACAAACTTGAGCTATTAAACGAAAGCCTGCGATTAGGCTTTAAGGCTGAACGAACCGAACAAGAACTAGGAACTGTTTTAGCCAAACTCATTGACGAATCTTTTATTAACTGCGACAAAGAAAGAATAAACGACCTTCTTGATACTGTCGAAGCTTTCAAAGACGATTTTAATAAAACGCAAAATGGCGCCAAAATAATCCTTGCCGCCTTCTTGCGAGTTGAAGAAAAAGCAAAAAAATACGGAGAGTAGAAGATGCAACTTTCAAGTTCTGATACGATTAATGCGCCTTTAGCAGAAGTATATCAACTCATTCGAGACGACTTACCAAAAATTGCTTCTTACCTCCCTGATGTCTCGCAAATAAAAAGAATCTCAGAAGAAAAACTCCCTGATGGCAAAACAAAAATCGTCAACCACTGGTTTTCAAGCGTCGAGCTTCCCACCATTTTAAAAAAATTCGTCACCGATGATATTTTGTCTTGGAAAGATATCGCTATTTGGGATGATAAAGCGATGCAGGTAAATTTTTCTCTTGAACCTTTTTTGGCTAAGTCATTGTTTAAAGCCACTGGTATGAATGAGTTTAGCGCTGAATCAGATAAAGTGACGCTTATGAAGGTCGAATTTAATATCGAACTTTATCCTGAAAATATCCCAGGTATGCCAAAGTTTATTGCCAGCAAAGCAACACCAATGGTCGAAGCCCTTCTTAAAAAGATTTTATATCCCAATATTTCTAATTTATCTAAGGGGTTAAATGATTATCTAAAGAAGAAATAGACAACCATGATCTATAGGCTATCTATTCCCGCCAAATTCATGCTCGTCGGTGAATACTCTGTCCTAGATGGTTTTACGTCGCTCTCAGCTAGCATTGATCTTTTTATGCAGCTAGAAGCAAAAATTTTAGACTCTGACGAAAGCATCATCAGCTCAGATATTTGGCAAACCCCTTATATAGGTGTTTTAGGTCAAGATAAGCCGAGTCCTGAAAAATCTCTCCTTATTGATGCACTTTTTCAAGCGTGTACTTTTTATAAAATCAAATCCTTAGACCTAAAAGTTCAATCAGGTTGGGATATAAGCAGCGGATTTGGCAGTTCTTCAGCTCTTAGGCTTGGTCTTTTTCTAATATGCGCAGCAATAGCAAAAGGCAGTTGCAACCTTGCCACACATGAACAATGGCTAAGCGCTAAGCAAGCCTTCAAACAGCAAAAAAAAGCTCAGGGCTTTGCCTCTGGTTATGATATTGCAACTCAGCTCATTGGCGGGCTCGTAAGCTTTACTACGGAAAACGAAACTTGGCCAAAACTTGCAGTCTGCCATGATGATTTAGCTAAAAACTTATCAGATCAAGTGCATATCTTTTATGGAGGGCAAGGCTCTGATACCAAAAAAATCGGTTCTTCTACACTTATGTGGCTGAATCAAAACGAACGAAAAAAGACTCTGCAATCTTTATCCCTAAATTTAAGACAAGAATTGCTTCTCTCCTTGCAAAAACCTACGCCATCAACTTCTTTATTTACAGCCTGCAGCAAACATCGGCAATTCTTTATGCAGTCTCCAGCCTACCCAAAAGAGTTATTTCAAGGGGTTGAAGCGCTGCCAGGGCTTGATATCCTGTGGTCTTTTAAATCAACAGGTGCCGGCGGCGAAGACGCTATTTTGGTTTTTGGTCAAAAAGAATCTCTTTTTGCAGTTGAGCACTACCTTGATAAAAAAGGTTGGAAGCGGCAACTTGCTCACTTTCCTGCGCAAGGATGTTATTTTAGTTAGTCTTTGACGCTTTCGCGCCAGCGACTAGCTATAGCTAAAGATAAACTTTCCTGAATAGGGTAGACATTCTCATTTCCCCAAATTTTAACAAGAGCAGCGTATTGATTCAATGCTAACCTAGGATCAAGCAGAATGAGAGCACATCCACCGCCACCTTTGCCTGTCAATTTCGCACCAACAGCACCTAATTCCCTAGCTGTTTTACAAATAAGACGTAGCCTTGGTGTCATGAGCCCCAACTCAGATAACCTTGCATCAGCGTCATTTAAGAGACAGCCAAATCTTAAGATATCGCCGCACCGCATCGAGTCTAAAGCTTGATGGGAGATGCGATTAAATTCCTCGAGATTTTGCGGTGAAAAATGAGGCTTTGCTTTGGCAATCATTGCTTTAGTGGAAGCTTTCTCACCTGAATTGACTAAGACTAGATGCTCATAGATATGAGCAGGCGCATAAAAAGAGCTTGCACCTTGCCCCATGGTAAAAAACACTGCCTCGCGGCGACCCACAACAGTAGTATCTAAGCCTGAACTTTTGCCATGAAAATAGCCCTCTAAAACCATGGCTTTTTCACAAAGAGATAGCTGAGTTAAATGGATTTTGAAAAATTGCGAGAGAGCTTTTAACAAGGCTGTACACAAAGCAGCAGAAGCACCAAGACCAGCACTTGCAGGAATTGTCGAGTCGCAGGTGATTTTCACAGGGTAAGGTTTATGCTCTAGTAGCAAAAAAGCCTTTTCCACAAATCCTACAAGAAAACTGGGATTGATATCATCTTCATAGATAAGAAGAAGCGAATCGCTCGGTTCTATTAAAACGCTAGTCCCTATGCCAAAGACAGGGACAGCGATAGCAGGCACACCATAGAGAACAGCATGCTCTCCGACAATAATAGCTTTCCCGCAGGCTGTTGCCTGTGAGTAGGGGCTAGCATTCATAACTTTGTCTCAGCTTAATTAATCCATCGCAAGATACTTAATGTTGTTTTACCAACTCATCAAAACCTTACCACACTCCCCTTTTGCCATCAGAGAAAATCCAGATTCAAAATCTTCGAAGGCTATTTTATGAGTAATAATGCCTGAGAGATCAAGACCACTTTGCAAAAGACTAGCTGTTTTATACCAAGTGCCAAAGATCTTACGGCCATAAATACCTCGGACGTTTAATCCTTTAAAAATAATCTGGTTCCAATCAATTTCTACAGACGCAGGAAAGATACCCAAAGTAGCGATTTGACCACCATGATTCATTGCAGC
>CALBMD010000482.1 GCA_937896265.1 uncultured Pseudomonadota bacterium | reverse complement strand
TATAGGCTGCATGCAGCTAAGCAGATTTAAGTGTCAACTTTCTTTAAAACCTGCAGCTTTGCTTTAAGATGTCATCTATCCGCCTATTTTTTTAGTTCTTAAAAAAAGAGGGGGCCTAGGGGGAACCTTCCCCCGGCGCAGGGGTCTGGGGAGCGCGCAGCTCCCCAGAGCACCGTCTTATGCCAGGCTGCTATTACAAACTTACTAGAAACTAAACCGTAATCGCATGGCTAAGGATTTGGGGGCACCCCCTAAATCTACGGAGTAGTACTAAATAAGCGCGCTATCTGCCAGTGTTAATGTCACAGGGCAGTGGTCAGATCCTTCAATCGATGGTTCAATGCTAGCGCCCTGCAAGGCGTCACGCAGTGCTTGCGAAACTAAGAAATAGTCTATTCTCCAGCCTACATTTTTTTTGCGAGCAAACATGCGATAAGTCCACCAGGAGTATTGATGTGGTGCATTGGAAAAATGCCGGAAGGTGTCGATGAAACCAGCGTTGAGGAAATTGTCAAATCCTTGCCTCTCTTCGATAGTAAAGCCATGCTCTCCCTCATTTTCTTTCGGGCGGGCTAGATCAATTTCTTTATGTGCGACATTGAGATCGCCACAGAAAATCACGGGCTTTTTTTTCTCTAGCTTTTTCAGATGCTCTAAGAAAATGACATCCCAAACCTTGAATCGATAGTCTAAACGAGAAAGATCTGGCTTGGTGTTAGGTGTATAAACATTAACTAAGAAGGCTTTGGGGAACTCGCAGGTAATGACTCGACCTTCTTTATCATCATCAGGGCTGTCTAAGCCAAGCATGACGTCGATGGGCTTGTGCTTGGTGAATACCGCAGTCCCAGAATAACCTTTTTTCTCAGCAGAATTCCAATAATGATGGTAGTTCGTATAGCTATGATCTACTTGCTCAGGATGAGCCTTGGTTTCTTGAAAACAAATGATATCAGGATCAAATTGATTAATCATGGTCTCAATACCGCCTTTTTTTAGCGTTGCTCGAATACCATTGACGTTCCATGAAAGAAGGCGCACAAAAACTCCTTATCAATTTTCCTAGGTGTTAGGGCTTGTTTTATCATTTGCGCACAAAGCGCGCCTTTCTTTTTTTATGTCCAGACTACGAGTTCAGCACTAAGAAATTTGTGTCTACCCAGAAAGGAAAAATTTGATAGCAAGACGTATAAGGCAATGTTACGTTTAGCTAAATGTGCCAATTAGGGAGCCAGAATGACGTGGGAATCAACACGGGAAAAAGTTTTAGCTTTTCCAGAAATTGCCAAATTAATTAAAGATGACCCTCAAGCTATAGCTAAGGTCGACGCTTATCTAAAAGAGATGCATTCTGTCATTAATTTTAAGATAGGAAGAGCTGTCTCCAGAATTATTTCGGCTAGTCTTCGGCGTCTTTATAATAACGTTTATCTCTCGGTGCCGCCAGATATTGATTTGGTAGCTCTTGCAGAACAGAACAAAGTGGTTTTTGTTCCTAATCATCAATCACATGCTGACTATTTGATCTTTAACACGAGCATTTACGAAAAATATGGTATTGCGACCTACTGCTTTGGCGGCGACAATTTAAATCTATTTCTTGTTGGGCCTTTGCTATCACGGCTAGGGACAGTTTTTATTCGT
Organism: uncultured Pseudomonadota bacterium; assembly: GCA_937896265.1. Classification (GTDB taxonomy): domain Bacteria; phylum Bdellovibrionota_B; class Oligoflexia; order Oligoflexales; family Bog-1112; genus CALBMD01. Next base: position 3,099 of record CALBMD010000482.1, on the reverse strand, counting down.
CGCAAGTTTAATGGCAATGAAGTCTATAAAATGACTTTTAAGGCTTATCTGTGCTACTTGATGGACGAGATACCAAACCCTCTGGAATTTTATTTTGAGGGCGGGAGATCGCGTAATGGCATGCTTTTAACGCCAAAATTTGGCATGTTCAAGTTTTTGTTATCCAACCAGGACTATTTAGCAAAATCACAGGAGAACGCCAAGCCATTGGTTTTCTTGCCTGTATCGATCGTGCATGAAGATCTTCCAGAACAGCAATCTATGGCAAAAGAAGTCTTGGGTTTGCCAAAGACCAAAGAAAGTCTTATGCAGGTGATTAAAGCTTTGCGTGTTTTGGGTAAGCACTTAGGGACAGTACACATTAAGATGGGGGAACCTGTTTTTTACCGACCTAATGAAGGAGATGAGCGTCAAATCGTTGAGAAGATAGCTTTTGCTTGTTATCGGGAAGTAGCGCGAGGTATTGTCGTCACGCCAACGGCCTTACTGGCTATTATTGCTTTGGACTGCCCAGAAAGCACTCTTTCTATAGAAACTATCTTATTTAATGCCGAACGTATTATTGAATTTTGTAAGAAGGTTAAAGTCCCTCTTGCGCCTTCCTTGCAAGAAGAAGAGTGGCATGATGATTTTAAAGAAACTTTGAGTACCTTTTGCCAAAGAAATGTGATTCAAAAGATTACAATGCCCCACCTTGGGCAGGCTTATTATACCCTCAGTGATTCTAAACGTGTAGAGATGGCCTACTTTAAAAATACGATCTTGCATCATTTTTTAGTGCCATTTCTTATCTATCTTGCTTGGGTGAAGACAAAGAATAATCAGTTAGGCAGTGAGAAGGATATTGTTCATTTTTTCTTAGAGCGACGCAAAGAACTAAAATATGAATTCTATTTGCCGACGATTTCTAAGATGTGGCAGCAGGCCTTTGTGCTATTAAGTGACATTGTGCATAAGCCTATTAAGCATATTTCTGATTGGCTAGCGCTTTCTCTGGAAGAAAAAGAAACAATTGGCCGATCTTTGTCTTATGCCGGGTATTTCTTCCGTTATAAGTATGAAGCGTATGGGCTAGCTATGCTTACTCTGCTACGTTTGGCTTCTAAGCATTTTACCGAGCAAGACTATCTTGCTATGAGCCGAGAGATTTTTGCTCTTGAGCAGATGAATGGTAACATTATTAAATTCCCTGAGAGTTATTCTATTCCGATTATGAAAAATACGCTGAATTTTGCAATAAATTCACAGCTTGTGAACAAGAATGATCAGTATTATACAGTGATCGATATCCCTGCGGTAAAAGCTAAGCTTGATCATTTTCTGCAAGATCTCTTCGATATCTACCGGTCAAAATTTTGACAAGCTGCTTTGCTTCTTGAAAGCCCCAAGATTTGGGGAAGAGATAAAAAAATTGTTGTCCTTGCTCGGCTGATCAGGAACAATAGAATATGTCCCCATATATTTTGTTGTGCTTAAGGAACCCTATGAAGCTTTTTTTAGCTTTGACTTGGGCGATGATCCCTTTTGTTGTACAAGCAGTTCAGTACACTATGCAGCGTTCAAAAGTGACGGGTAAGATTTCTGAGGCTCAAGCGTTAACGATGGAAAAGACATGGGCTTCATGGAACTTGGATCGATTAAAAGCCCACCGAGAACTTGATGAGGGGCATTGTCTTCCTCTTTGTTTGTTGCATGAAGGGTATGAGTTAAAAGGAATGCCTCTTTATATGAATCTGGTATCAGCTGAGTATGCCGAGCACATTATCGTTCGCCATAAGAGATTAAGTGGTCACGAGCATTCAGCAGTTTGGTGTGTTCTTGGCCGCTGAATTTAGTCGAGCCTGAAAAAATCGAGATTCCCTGAATTATCAACATAACGAAGCAGAAATCAGGCATTCAAAACTACTAGAAAGCACAAATTTATTTGGATTTGGCTGATGAGAAACTTGATAGATAAGTTGGAGAAACCCCAACCATTCAGCAAGTTTTGCGCTAGAGATCTTTGCTTTCGCCTTTCTCTAAATGTCAAAAGGGAGTTAAGTGTGATTGACCTGTTACCGCTACCATTTCGGTTGACAAACAACCGTTTTTACGAATAAAAATCTCCTTCCTGTAAAAAAGCTGAGGTGTGTTTTTGAAAAGTGCAAGTCGCAATTTTCGATCTTTGGCAGTTGCCCTAGCGTGTTTCCTGGGCCCGATACATTATCTTAATGCCTCAAACGACGATGCGAAAATCGAAGTTGAAAAAGAACTAAGTTTCCAAGACAAAGAGAAATTATTTTTGGAAAGGTATGGCGAGAGCCAACGGCTTTTCTTGCAGCAAATGTACCAATCCATTGATCGCTCTTTAATTGAAAAAATTTTTGCACTCAATGATCTCGAGTATGCTGCTATGGGGAGAGTAGATTCATTAAAAACCGAACTCGGGAAACTGAGTAGACCCCAAATCATTTTTTTATCCCTATTTTGTGATTTTCAAGGTGTCAAGGTTACTCTTCTGAGGGGCCTGTTTTCTGAAGAAGCAGGGTTAATTTTTAATGAGTATTTGTTGCCAATCTTTAATGAAATATCGGGCTTTATCCAAGCCGATCAGTTTATTGGACCTGAAAAATGGCATGAAGGTTGGGGCAATGCCTTTTACAACGCCAAACACGCCAATGAACCAGGCTCAAATATCGTCAGGTGCGCGATTCCAATTATCGGCATTCTATCTTTACCCATATATGCATTTGTCGTTCTTCCCTTTGGAGGGGTCCGAGAGTTACACTACCAAGTCCTTAGGCAGAAATATGGAGACGCTGTCGACAAGGTATTAGAGTTTGTAGATCAAACGAAGAGAGAAGATAAGTATTGTCTGCAACTTGGTGATATTCAAGAGGCCTGGTTCAAAAAAAACGGTAATCCCGCTTTTACATTGGAAGTCGTCATTGCCTTGCGCGCAAAATTGGAAGCAATGCTGCCACCATCCGATCAGGCTATTTCTATGCATTAATCCCTAACTCGCACCTACAGATTCTATTCCTGAATCGGTATAATAATTTTTGGATTCCATTTGCTAAATCTTAATATCCTGGTGGAAGTTTTCGCGGTGGTTTTATA
>CALBMD010000481.1 GCA_937896265.1 uncultured Pseudomonadota bacterium | reverse complement strand
AGCCGAGAAGCTTGATAATATTTGCATGAGCTGGGATTAATTCAAGAATTTTACCTTCATTCAGCTTGTCATACCCATCACTGTTAATATCGCTTTCTTCGGTATCGATTTCTTCATCTTTTGGCACTAGCTTAAGAGCGCATAGAGACTCTCCTCTATCACGCGCTAGTATTACTTTACCGAAGCTACCCTCGCCCAATATTGTAGGTTTCCCTGAGGTATTAGGTTCTATGATAAATTGTTCTTCTTCATCACCATCAGGAAGCTTGTTATATTGCTCAGCCAATGCCTGATTGCTCTTGATGGCTTGCTGTAAAAAAAGACCAATGCTTGTCTGCTTAGTTTGACCTAGAAAATCCATCTTTTTCAAACTAGCGTTTGTTGCAGATAGTTTTTCTAAAAAGGGATTGAAGATTACAATTAGCAAGCTAGGTTGTTCAACTTGTAGCACCAGCTTGAGCAAAGCTTCGAAGAAATCTTGCATTTGCGCCGAATCAGCCAATTTTTTCGACAAATCTGGATGCAAAGCTAAGGCGTTGAAAAAGGCAGCCCGTTTTTTGAAGTGGCTTAATTTTAGACCATATAGATAGAAAAGAAAGGCCTTAGAGGGCTCTGTGCTCTCTTCTTTCATAGCAAGCATGATTATTTCTTGCGGATTAACTTTTGCTAGAGGTCTCCCAAAGAGGAAGTTAAGCGTTCTATATTGTTCAGGAATTTCATCTTTTAAACGCAGGAAAGCATAGATTTCTCTTGCATTGAGAGTAAAGTCTTTATTAGATTGATTTTCAAATGACTGTAGCATCTGCAATCTAACCTCAGGTGAAACAAGAGGAATTCGTTCCTGATAGCGTCGATCTATGATGAGGTTTTTTCTTAGAGAAGTGAACCGTATTTTCTTAAACTCTGATAAAACTAACAGAGATTTGACAATCTCATCTTCATGGTTTCTATCTGTGGTCAGTGGCTTGTCTAAAAGTGAAATTATAATTTCAGTTAATGGTTGATCTAAAGTGCTCTCGTTAAACCAACGTTCATTGTTTGGTATTGCTGCTAAAGCATTTAATACAGTCTTTGCTTGTATATGATCTTGCTTTAGTCGATCGAAGATTAGAGCTATGAGTTCACTAAGAACTTCGATGTCTAGTTTGTCTTTGCTTTCCTCAAACTTCTGAATCTTACCCCAAATAGCCTCGAAAGATCTAGTTCCGCAAGCAATCTGGAGGCCAAGTGCATGAATGGCATTTTGGTGTAAAAGTAGCTCATCTCGATCTTTTGCATCAATCGGCGCAGAGACTATGTCCATTAGATGATTAATAAATTCTAGGTAACGGTTTGTATCTTCAGACTCAGGACGGCAGTAGCTACCTAAAATGCGCAAGGCTTGAGTTTGCTGGTTAATATCACCTAGTTGTAGTTGTTTTTGCAAGAGATTTATTAGATCATGTTGCATCAGGGCATTTAATTTTTGCTTATTGCTAAAGGTGCTTCTTGATGAAAAGTAGTTACCAAAACAACCTGTTGATTTTGGTGTCGACTCAGCCCAGTGGAGGACAAAGGCATCAGCAAATGCTTCCCGCCATTCTAGAGCGGGTAACTGAGCATTGGGCCATGCTGCTGAGAGAAGAGCGTTCGTTCTCACTGATCCTTCAAATAGGATACCAGCGACCTCTTTACGCCAATCCCCCAAGGTTCTTGATTTTTCTTTGAGCGTATCTATGCTAGCGCTAGCCTGAAGCTGTCCAGACAGTAAGGTAGCGCATAGAAACAGCCCATGCAGGAATAGCTTCATCCTTGAATCCATTATATTAGGGTTTGTTAAGGCGTTGGACTATACATGTAGTGAAGGGATGAAGCAAGGTCTTTTGAGAAATTGTGTTATTTATTAGTGTTTCCTTCCTATAAAAGCAACCATGCTACCTAAAAGCAAGTGTGCCGCCATAAACTTAGTCTTTCAGGTTCTTTGCCTATAGTTTCTTTTCCAGGCGGTGGGATTTTACGCCGAACAAAATAGATTTCAAAAGTTTGCAGTACATCTTCTCTCTCAGCATATTCATTCCAATTGCGGCACAGATATTTACCCAGATAAAGCCGATATTCAGAATTGCGGGCGGCACTCATATTAAACATATACTTGCGCCAGCGCTCAGTCGGGAAAACCTCTGCTAGCTGCTTGGGCTCCTCCCACGTAACTGGTTTTCGGGAAAGAACATCGATTTCCCGGCCATCGCTTAGCTTTCCAGGGATTACCCACCAACCTCTTTCATGAGCTAAGCCGGGAGCAAACATATCCCATTTTTGATCTAAGTTTAGCGAGCGGACAAAAGTAACCAGGGGCCGTGGGAAATGGATGGTACCTGGCAATAAATCGGCTTGGTTCCAAGCAAGGACAATGCTCAGAAGGCCTGCTAGAGCTAGCTGTAGTGGCCAAATCGATCCTGGCTCTTGTTTGTCACCAGCAAGGGGATAAAGGCGTTGCCATACTATAGAAGGTACCAGAGGTAACAGAACTAATGAGGAAATCCAAGGAAATGGCCCTACCTTTAAGCAGAGGCCAAAACCAAAATTGAGGCCAAAGATGATACCAATTGCCAGCAAGCGTATCCAGGGTAAAGGGGCTGAGATAAGAAGTAGAGCAGGGGCAATAGCTTCTAGCCAGAGCGTGGCTTGAGTAAGAAACTCGCAGATACGTGGGTAATGAGTAAGATAGAGCCCAAGAGGTTCTGTTAAATAGCCTTGTTGAAAAACATAGTAGACAGCTTCACCACTTAACCAATCGGCCCCCTGAAACTTATAGGAAGCAGCATAGATGTAGACGATAGCTATCTGCATCAAATAAGCAAAAGTAGCAACGCTACCGGTCCAAATAGGAGACTCTGGGTTCGAGGGCGAAGGGGATGGCTCAGAGTGAGGAAAAGAGTTTGGTAGGAACCTGCGTAGCTGATCTCTGCCAAGTGAAAAATAGCGATCAAGTGGCAGAAACAAAGCCCAAAAAAAAGCCACACGATAGAGGATATCCCCACCCTGCAACACCATATGGTTGCGATCTTGCAGTGATATCAAAAGCATCCAACAAAAAACAGCAACGAGACGAGTGCGGTAGCCAACAGTGAACAGCAAAGCTAATACAGCATGAATGAGAAACAGAACGGCTTGGACCCATAGTGTGCCGCTCATTAAATGTATAGAAAGTAAGCCATCATCGCTGAATTTTTCAATCAGCGGCACTCGTGGCATCACCCCGAAATCGGTATAAAACATACGCAGATCCCATGCCCTAACACCTAGGTCGCAGAGCATAAAGATACCTAGAGAGATACGAAAAACGGCAAGAGCTCGCAGATCAATTCGTACCCAATTTGCTAATGTTTTCATAAATACCTCTTGAAACAAAACGCCAAGCCAAGCCGCACCCAACTAATGGGATTCCAGGGTCGATGAAGAGATTCGATTTCTGTAGCTGTAAGTTCGCGACTCCTTTGGGTATCGCGCTGCAATGTTTGAATAAGCTCTTGGGCAAAGTCTTTGGAGTTAAAAACGATGATGTATTCTTTATTAAACTTGCGACTTCTCGGATCAAGATTATAAGAGCCAACAATGGATCTTTGGCCATCAAAGACAGCATATTTTGCATGTAAAAGAGAAGATACTTCTCGAGAGCCTTGGATTTGTCGTTGTAGTGCAGTGCTTAAGGCATGGCCAACACGTTTATGAATCTTCAGATGTGGGTAGAGTTCGTGAATTAAATCTTTTTCTGCCGCGTCTAATTCTTTGCGTAGGAGGCTTTTTAGCTCTTTATCTTCTTGAAAAGAGCCATCGTATTCAAAGATACGTATGCTTCCTGGTTCTGTGCCAATTTTTCCTGGTGGGATCTTACGAAAGAGCTTGGCATATGAATATTGGGATAAACAAACAGCAGAGCGCTGTGGGTTAGAAGCAGGACTGTTGGTAATGATAGTGATATTAACGCCACGAGCACGTGCAGCGCGAAGAGCGTGAATCGCGCGTTTAGATGGAATGAAATAGATGTTGGAAATCAAGATTTCTTTTTGGGCGTTGTCGATGAGTTCGACATATTTGTTTTCGATTAGGTTTAGCTCATTGACCTGGCCTTCCAGAGGAGAGGATTCAATAAATTGTGCGGAGCCTAGATGAAAAATAGGTGGTGCTGGCGGGGTATCAAGATTTTCATCGATGGAGTTAAGCTGCAGTTTTGCAAGCAAATTTTCACGACGATTATGCGTGTCGCTGGGGTTGTGGTAGGGAGTGGTATTGGCGTAATAAAATTCGAGATAAGCATCGCTGCCGACTGCATAGGGGTTCATGCAGCTAGTGTCACTGGTGTCATCTAAAGCCCTGAAATGCCATTCAACAAAAAATGATTGGCCAATATCTTGAGCAACTTTACCGAGGAGTAGGATGTCAGCATCAGACCATTTTTGTGAACCGATGTGGAAGTAGGAGTTGGCTGTATTCATGCCACCTACGATAGCATGGGCAGTAGTTTCTTGTAGATGGTCGATGACCATTGCCTTTGCATGGTTGCGAAAGTTGATAAAGGGCAAGCTTTGCAGGCTAAGCTCAGACCGAAATTGGAGCTTGTTCCCGCAGGTTGCGCCAAGAACACGAATACCTGCAGCCATTAAGTTTTGCACCATGATGCGAGTATTATGGATTAATAGTCGATTAGATTCAAGCCAAGCAGGAAAAGCGTCAACAGCAATTTGGATGTCAAGATTATCTTTAACTCGGCGTTGGATAAGCTCAGCTGCTAGCATTTGTCCTGTAGCGTCACCAAAAAATTCATAGGATTTGTAGTAGATAGAGGTCTTTGCTAAGCGGATAAGACTTTTGCGTTGTTGCAGGGACTGAGTGCCATCGTTGAGCAGGGCAGCCTGAATATTTTTATGATTGGGCCAAACGAGAGCTTTAACATCGGCAATAGCGGGGAAAGTCAAAAAAACAGTCAGAACTGCAGTGAATCGCCACATCACGCCTCCTGTTTGCGAGTTTTAGCAAGGAAAAGTTTGCGAGAAACAAGCTTCGCACGCAAATGGTTTCTCCCAAGCAATTAATGATTAACCCCGGATCCTCTGAATTTATTGGTAAACTTCAAAAAGTTTCACTTCTCGGATTAACCTTGCATTGCTCTATACCGAGTCAAAAAAATCTCTTCGAGTTTGGCAACGGTAGTAGCGAAATCAAGTTCGCTAGTGTCGATTTCAATGGCGTCTTCTGTGCGTGTTAGTGGCGCAACGTCTCTTTGAGAGTCTTGCAAATCTCTAAGCTCAATTTCCTTCATGACGCGTTCTAAGGTGGCTTCATCAGATTTACATAGCTGCTGTAATCGCCTAGAAGCTCGGTGGTAAAGACTTGCAGTCATGAATATTTTTAAATCAGCATCAGGAAAAACAACGGAGCCAATATCGCGGCCATCAAGGACAGCGGCTTTTTCTGCCTTCAAAGCTAAAGATCTTTGGATTGGTAGCAAGAGATTGCGCAAGGTAGCATCTTTGGCGATCAAACTAGCAATTTTACCTACAGCTTCAGCAGAAATTTGGGTAGTGATTAGAGCTCCCCGATAAATCATGCTATTTTGGTTAAAATCCCAAATAGCATGTCGTTCGAATTCCTGCACAGCTTCGATAAAAGCATTGGGATCCTGACTGCTAGCACCTCTTTGTAGTATAAGCCATGCTATTGATCTATAAATTGCGCCAGTGTTAAGATAAGACCAGCCTAAATTCTTAGCAACTTGCGTGCAAATACTGGATTTTCCTGAGGCAGCTGGCCCATCAACAGCAACAATAAAAATCGATCTAGTTTTCATGATAGTATCCAATGTTTAAATAGCGTTCCATGCGGCTATTAACAAGCTCGTCCGGGCTAAGTTTGCCAAGTTCCAATAAATCAGCCTGCAAGGTGGCTGCGATTTTGCTTGTTACTTGAGATGGGTCTCGGTGTCCACCCCCTGAAGGCTCAGGGATAATGCTGTCGATTAGCTTCAATTTGAGTGCTGACTCAGCGGTTAGCTTCAGCGCGTTGGCTGAGGCTGGAGCTTGGCTGGGGTCCTTCATCAAGATTGAAGCGCAGCCTTCCGGTGATATCACTGAGTATGTCGCGTATTGCATCATGTGTACGCGATTGCCGACACCAAGCGCTAAGGCGCCGCCAGAACCACCTTCGCCAATCACAATCGTTACAACTGGTACTTTAAGCCCTGCCATGACCATGATGTTTTTGCCAATGGCTTCAGATTGTCCACGTTCCTCAGCACCAACTCCTGGATAGGCTCCAGGGGTGTCGATAAGGGTCAAAATGGGGATACGGAATCGTTCTGCCATGGACATGATCCGTAAGGCTTTGCGATACCCTTCTGGTTTGGGCATACCAAAATTGCGCAAGATATTTTCTTTAGTGCTGCGTCCTTTTTGATGGCCAATAATGACAAGGGACTGCTCTTTGAAGCTGGCTATGCCACAGACGATAGCATTATCATCGAAGAAATTACGGTCACCATGTAGCTCCACAAACTTGTCACAAATACCATAGATGATTTCAAGGGTATTTGGCCGTCGAGGGTGTCTAGAAATTTGAGTTGTCTCATAGGGGGTTAGGCTGCGAAACATCTGAGAACGTAAATCGTTAGCTTGTCCCACAAGTTCGTTTATTTCTTCTGTTAAATCAATAGCTTGTGTAATAGCCGTTCTCTTTAGTTCAGCAATTTTAATCTCAAGTTCAGATAAAGGTTTTTCAAAAGGAATATAGTCCATGCTACTCGCACCTTAAGGGTATTTTTAAAATACTAATCTAGCAATGTCAGGTGCTAGTGTCTATGCCGAATGCCCAGCGGAGCATCTAAGACAAGGAGGAGGTTTTGGGGGGAAACTTCGTAGATGATGACCAACTGCTTAGTAAAAAACTCGAGTTTCTCCAAAAAAATACGAACGTTGACGGCCAGCATCACTTCTTATATAGCTAAGTTTTAAACCGAGAATGAAATTTGTTGAAAGTTACCAATAAATTCAATGGATCCGAAGTTCGGCTGGGTGTGGACTTCCCCAGAAAAGGTGGACAGTCAATGAGCGGCAATA
>CALBMD010000480.1 GCA_937896265.1 uncultured Pseudomonadota bacterium | reverse complement strand
CGATCAAATTTGGTCAAAGAGCGGTTGATGAGGGGAGGAACGATAGTAGATATAGGGGTCGTCTCAGAAAACGAACGTGAGCTGGTGAACGAGTTTGGGGCACACCTTGCACAACGCTATAACGTCGCCGTAGACCTCGCCATTCACGCCCCTGATGCACATGGCGACCAACGCAACACCCACGCTCACATCCTGATGACTACGCGAGAAATCGCTTTAAACAGCGATTCTGAGCGATTAGAGGCCGTTCTAGGGCAAAAGGCTACCTTGGAGCTATCCAACAGCAAACGCGCCTCTATGGGCTTAGGAAAGGCTTCTAGCGATATTTTAGAGATTAGGGCGGCATGGGCAGACCACGCCAACCAGCATTTAGAGCGTGCAGGACAATCCGAACGCATCGACCACCGCAGCCTTGAAGCTCAAAACATCGACCGTACCCCAACCCAACACATGGGGTATATCGCCACTGAAATGGAGCGTAGAGGCATCACCAGTGATCGAGGCGACCAGAACCGCCAGATCCACACCGACAACGCCCAGAAAGCCCAAATTCAGCAAGAGCTGACAGGATTACACCTAGAGCAAGGGCAAAATGCCTTTGCCGCACTTCAGCAAGAATACAAGACCTACCAAAAATCCCTGCTACAAGGGATCGATCGAGGAAGAGACCGATGAGTTCAGACGCTCAACTGCAAACCCGCTTGTATCAAATTTTAGGGATCATCGAGCAACAACAAGCCCAAAACACCAAGTTACTTAGCAAACTGGAGGGATACATCGGCTTAGAGCGGCAAATCACAGACCAATCCCTTGCAGCAGTCCGCCCTGTCCTTGCTCAAGAATTTCAAAAAAGTCTGACTGAACAGCGCAATCACATGAAGACCATTCGAGAAGAGTTTGACCAAATCCACAAAGACCGCCACATGCTTTGGCAGGACAAGAAAAGATATACCTACGTCATTTTCGGGTTTGTAGGTTTTTTTCTTGGGGTGATGTTCACCTATGCCCTCATCGTTAAAATGCAGGTCAACTCAAAATTAAGCGAAATATCACAAAGACTTGCCGTGATCGAACAAAACAACCACTAGCCATTTTGCCCAATAAGTCTTATTTTATGATTAACATTGTTAATCAATAGGTGCTAGAAATGACTGCTAATGCCTTAGTCACCACTCGGATCAACGAGAACATCAAGCAAGAAGCGGCAGATGTCCTTGCCACCATGGGACTCACCGTTTCGGACGCTGTGCGCCTGATGCTCACCAAAATTGCTCGTGAGAAATCCTTACCCTTTGAGCTGTGGCAACCCAATGCCGAAACGGTTGCAGCCATGCAAGAAGCGCGTAGTGGAAAGCTCCAGTCCTTTGACAGCGTTGACGACTTGATGGCCTCCCTCAATGCGAAAGATTGAGCATACCAACGCCTTTAAGCGCGACTACAAGCGGCACGGGGATCTTAGCTCTGCATTGGTTGAAGTGCTTTGGAAACTGAGCAACGATGAATCTTTGCCTGTGAAGTACAGAGACCATGCACTGACAGGAAACTGGGCAGATTTTAGAGACTGCCACATTCGCCCTGACTTGGTTCTGATTTATCGGAAAGTCGGGGACGACGTGCTACAGCTCGTGCGCATGGGCAGTCATAGTGAACTGGGTTTGTAAGGAGTCGGCCATGTCATCCCCTAAACTTCCTCAACTGTCACCAGAAGCACAGAAGCTCCATGATCGAATCAAAGCCGAGACGAAGCCCTCATGGAGCTTTCAGTTGGCCTGTGTGTTCGTCATGATCTGTATTGCGGTATTTGCTTGGACACATTAAGTCCGTCAGGTGTCATCACTCGTAGACGGTATGATTCTTATTTGTTAGTCTTTTTTGGACATTAAAAAGCCCTGACTCAACATCAACTTGCCGGAAGACTTTGAGACAGGGCGCGCCCCTCAAGGAGGGCATAGGTAAATATTAAATACCTGTGCCGCTGAACTCAAGGACAAAACCATGACAGCCGCACAAAAAATTGAACCCTTAGATCGTTTTTACAGCGACTTGCCCAATAAACCCTATTGTACCGACCACTTGGGCACGCTCTACGTTCGCCCCAAAGCTCAAGCTGCCAAGAAAAAATACATCCAGCACAACCAACCTTGCTTGATCAGCTACTTCGTTTTTGATGTTGATCGGCCTGATGCCACGCTTGCATGGTTTGACGCAAACCTACCCATGCCCTACTGGACAAGCCAAAACCCTGAGAACGGGCACTGTCACATTTGCTACCGTCTGACCATTCCATTCCCCACCAGTGATATTGCCCACCTCAAGCCCATACGTTACGCCGCAGCAGTACAACAGCACTTGCAGAACAGCTAGGTGCTGATGGTGGATACAGTGGCCTGATCACTAAAAACCCCTTACATCCACACTGGCGGACTGTGGTATGGACAGAAGACACCTACGAGCTAGGCTATCTCGCTGATTTTGTAGAGATCAAAGGCTTCCCCAAAAAGCAGCATCTTGATCAAGGGTTGGGTCGCAACTGTCATGTTTTTGATACAGCCCGTAAATGGGCATACAGCGAGATTCGCAACTACTGGGATAGCGGCTATACCCAGTGGCAGCAAGCTGTATTGGCTCACTGTCAAAATATCAACAACGGGTTCACAGAGCCTTTAGATCACAACGAGATCAAAGCAACAGCTAAAAGCATTAGCAAATGGACATGGAAAAATATAACAAAATCAAAATTTAATAGTGTGCAGGCTTTGCGTGGACGGAAAGGTGGGCTAATTGGTAATTCATCTAATGGAGGTAAAGCTAGATCGAAGAGATACGATACTCTTAGGCTGCAAGCAATTCTTTTGCGTAAGCAAGGTCTAAGTTATTCGGAGTTAGCTAAGGCTTTGAATATTTCAAGAAAAACTGCTATCAACTGGTGCTCTCAAGTGGTGTAAGTGCAAGCCTTATCAGATAACAGCTGCTTTTTGCGGTTTTCGATAGAGTCTGTTTTGATCTTAGTCCCCCAGTGAGACTAAACAAGCCTTATCAGATATCAGCTGCTTTTTGTGTTTGGCGAAGTGTCCATACCAAAACCAAATAAGCCATCTCAGATAACAGCCGCTTTGCTTTTTTAGTGCTTACTCAGCTTAGGCTATTCCCCCCTTTTGTTAGCTCTGTCTGACTTTTTCCCCTAAGCGCGTTAGCGCGATTGGGGAATAGGCAGTCTTTTGATTTGATTCGGTTTCCCCTTTTCAGCAAGATATTTCTTGTTATATGAAGCCTTAACTTTTAG
>CALBMD010000479.1 GCA_937896265.1 uncultured Pseudomonadota bacterium | reverse complement strand
GTAAGGATGATAGCTACTGCAATGCTTGGGAGTAAATTTAGCAACTTAAACCTCTTCGAAGACAGTAAAAATTAACTTGTGGCTTTGCTTAGATTCTTCAACAAAATTGATACGAATGCTTCTTCCGTATTTTACTTCCAAGAGTTTTTTCAACTCTTTGCTTAGTAGATTACTTCTATAGGGGTAGCTATAATCGGAAAGATCATATTTTAGTGTTCTAAAATAAGCTGCTCCTAAGTTTAGAGTACAGCTTTTACTCTTAGTGTTCACAAATTGAGCAAAGCAACGGCTTTCAAAGCTTTCGACGATGTTCTTAGCAAGTTCAATACTATTTTCATCTCTCATCTCCTCTATATCCTGGGTAGGCTTCTGAGCTACTTGGCAATTTTGAGCTATGCAGGTGTCAACAGCCTTGAAAAAATCACTTGCATAAATAGAGCTACACATAAGGCAGGTGACTACTACACTTAGTAATTTCGAATGACGCACAAGATCCTCCAGCGGTGAAGAGAAGAAAAATACTGTGCCTGTATACGTGTCGTTAGAAGAGAGTGTCAAGTTTTTTTGCTTGGCGGTAGGGCTCCAGCACTTAATAGGCAATAATTTACCAAACAATTTAAAACTATGTTGCCGAAATAGATAAAACGATGAAAGTATTTTTTACAATCCTACTTTTTTGCTCCTCTAGCTTGCTAGTGGCAAATCATCCAAGTCCAGTTGTTCTATCAAGTAGTACAAGCCTTATTCGCAATCACTACTACCACTATGTAGATCTATCAGAAACACAAACAGCTGAAGAAGTACGTGCTCATAGCAATGCCTTTGAAAAAGGTTCGCGCACCAAAACTTACCTTGGCTATCCGGAAGGAGCTCATTGGTTAATTTTCAACGTTATCAACATGGTGAGAACTAACGAAAAGTGGTATCTAGTGCTCCCCTTTGCTGCGCCTGAGAGTTTAGAGGTCTATATCTATGAAAAAGGTAAAAGGATCGACTATGAAAATCTTAGTCAAACAGTCGATATTGCAACTAGAAGGATCGTAGGAGCACTACCAACACTAGCTCTACCTATTCCTTATGAAGCTGAAAGAGAGGTCATGATTCGGCTTAAGGACCCAATTGATATCAACTTTGAGTGGCGCATTGTTGACGATCTTAGTCTTTATCACACAAATATGATTTGGTTTGGCGCGGTTATTGCTTTTCTTGGAGTTGTTGTCGCTTTATCTCTATATAATCTCTTTATTTGGTTAACCCTGGGTGATGTTTCTTATTTGGCTTACACTTTATTTAGCATGTCGTTTTGCATCACTGTCTTGGTACTCAGTCATTTTGCTTCGATATTTATGGGGTTTGGCTACCACTGGATTCAGTATCGAGACGGATTTTTACTTATTTCACCTATTACCAGCATTATTTTTATGCGGTCTTTTTTGCATATCAAAGCACTAGATGCAAGGCTAAATCGCTTAACCTATGTTTTAATGGCAATCTTATCAGGTATTATGCTGGCTCGGTTTAGTGGCTTTAGTATTGAATATATTTTAGATCCCATCATTGCAGTAACTATAGTCACTCTTATTTTTTGTGGCTACCGGGCAGCAGTTAGTGGGTTTCAACCAGCTCGTATCTATCTCTTAGCCTGGGGTGTGTTTCTCGGTTTTGTTTCAATCTGGCTCTTAGGGAGAGCTGGTTTATTGCCCGTGACTCTTTTTGTTACCAATATGGCTCAGATTGGTAATGCTTTCGAAGCCTTATTGATGTCGATTGCTTTAGGTGAGCGCATTAAGCTTTTGCAAGTAGAAAAAATGGCTGCACAAAGTAAAGCTCGTGATCGTTCTCGTTATCAACAGCTGGTGAGGGTAATGTGTCATGATATCAATAACCCACTTAGCATTGTAATGATGCAAACTAATATTTTGGTTCCTCTAGTTCCTGAAAATTGCCGCAAGTCGCTTGAACGCCTGCGCCGTGGAGCAGATATTATTCGTGATATTATTAGCAACATTAGTCAATCTGAAGCTATTCGGTCAGGTAAAAAAGATCCTGAATTGGTTTCATTACTTGATGTTTATCATGGAACAAAATTTATGTTTGAACACCAAATAGAACAAAAGAGGATCAGTTATATTAATGAAATCCAAGATGGTTGTGTTGTTCTGGCAGATCGATTGAGTTTTGAGAATGAGGTTATTAATAATATTATTTCTAATTCAATAAAATTTTGCTCTTTAGACGGAACTATTTGCTTTAAAGCAAAGAGCTTTGGCGATAAAGTGCGCATTACTATTACCGATGATGGTATTGGTATGCCAGCAGAGTTAGTGACTCATTTATTTGAAGAGAGATCAAGAAATAGTAGGTCGGGAACAGAAAATGAGAGAGGCACCGGCTTTGGTATGGCTCTTGTGAAGAGCTATGTAGAAGATTTTGGTGGCACCGTTTCCGTGGTGTCAAGCGAGATAGGGCCAGATAAGGGTACTAGTATTACGCTTGAGTTACCTAGTCTTAGCGTAAAAGCGCAAAAGACGTGTCCTGAGCCAAAGGCGAAGGATCTCTCCCTAATCTAGCTCCGTGTCGCTTTTCATCGATCATTTCGTTTTCTATTTTTATTTTTATTTTCCCCTGATGGCATTGAATCATTTGCCTTAAACTAGGTGATATTCCTGAGCCTATCCTTCACAAGCAGTGGAACTTATATGCTGATGGGGCAGGTAGCAAATGGAGCGCTGCAATCTCTCATTATTCTCGCGGTAGCTTATCTAGTAGTTTATAACTAAAAGAAGAGTTAGCTAACTTTAATGAAGATACCTGCTCCCGCCAGTACTGGGTGTTGGGTAGCGTTGCCTTGCTAATTACTGTTAGATCAAGCGTAATAGTTTGATCTTGGCTACCAATCGATAACTCGTCGATGTGGCTAAGCTTCGTTAGTTCAAAGTAAGCTTTAGAGCCTATATGTAGACTGCTAATTTTGTTGATTTTGACATCAACAAAATTAGCAGTCGAGCCGAATTGGTAGGATTTGCTTTCGTCAATTTGCACATGAGAGAGTTTGCAGTCATCTCCTATTTTGACGTTGGCGATGCCTGATAAAACTACCTGCTCCATACGAACTTGATTGCCGATGCGCAGTTCTTTTAGATTCAAGATATTGAGGATTTTACGACTCACATCCTGGCTTTGTCCTAAGATTTGGGTACCATCAGGAACTTCGATCTGAGTAGCTGCTGTACCACTTATGGTATATGTGACATCTTTTGCACCGCTTAAGCTTAGTAAAGTATAGACGCCATCCCCTAGTTCAAAATGAGCTGTTATCTTATCGCCCCAGATATCGCAATGATTGGGCGCGCTTGGCCCTTTAAGTAAGGTATGGATAGAAGCTGGGCAAGGGACAGCAAGGGGCATGAGATAGGCCCCTTGATTCATAGCCTCTGAAGAGGAAATCTTTTTAGTGGCGCTACGTTCGCCACAACTTAGAGTTAGAAATAGAACGCTTAGAACGGTAAGGTAGCAGTACACATTCCCTCCTATATCTTTAATTGGGCAAGGTATTTTTGCCACTGTGATTCAAGCTTTGGGTCAAGTGGATCAAACTCGATCGCATAGTAAAATGTGCGGTTTTGAAGATGGCCAAATCCCAGTGCAGAGCTTAGGCATTCGAGTAAGGTTTCAGGGGCGATGCGCACAATATAGCCATCTAGGAAAAGGCTGTTTGGTCCATGAAGGTTATAAAATTCAATAACAACGGGAGAGAATAAGCGGCATGAAATTTTTTTAGAGGTGGTAACAATCACCTCGGATTGAGAAATATTACTGGTTACTGCAGTGAATTGGGAATTTAGCTGCGGAAAGAAAAGACTAAGCTCAATTTGAACGTCAAAGCGCTCAAATTGGCGGTCTTTTTCTTCAATCTCCAACGGTCTAGGCATCTTGAGTGTATCTCCTACACTCAAGTTTACCACCTAGGGCTCAGAATAACCCATTTTACGGAGTTGCTTAATGTGCCTTTTTCGAGCTGCGATCGATTTCTTTTTACGACGAATGGAAGGCTTTTCGTAGTGATCTTTTTTCTTTAAGTCGCCGATAACACCGGATTTTTCGACTTGTTTCTTAAAGATTCGCAAAAGCTTTTCGAGTGGTTCTCCTGGTCGATTGATAACACCTGGCATATAGACGTGGTCTCCTTCCAACTAGTTTCCGGTTAATCCGCAAAGTATACTAGAGAAAATCCTATATGCCTAGCGGTATTCTGTCCAGTACTCTGATCTCCTGAGACTTTTTACAGCCTTGCACAATCTGCCTCTAGGAGTAGTTCAAGGTGTAGATAAATCTTCCTCTAAAATAACCTTGCGTTTTTGTGTTGAGCCTTTTAGGGTCGATGTACCACATGAAAAAGGAGTCTATTATGAGGCAGAAAACCTTTTTTGCTCTTAGTGTTTCCTTCTTGCTTTCTAGTGTTCTCTTCGCCAAAGAAATCACCGTTTTTAATGCTACAAATCGTGTTTTCACTGTGTACTCAGATGGCTGGAGTCTTTTCAACCCCTTTGCTTCAGCTCAGCGTCTTGGCATTGGAGATCAAATTGTCGTTGATCTTGAGGATCGTCAAAAGACCATTTATTTTGTGCAGGTTTTTGCTTCTCCAGAGGAAAAGTTCGATTATGTAGAAGAGTTTTGTACCTTAGTTTTTGAAATGGCTCTGGCCTTTCAAAGTATAAATGCAGTTTTTACAAAGATACAATTTGGGGAGCAAGATCTTTATTATTTTAAGCGTTTAGCGACAGGTGTTCTTTTTGGACCACGGATTTTTTCCTTCTTTGGTTTTAACCGCATCACTAGTCTAACGTTATCAGCAAAAGCAAGTGATCCAATCGTTATTGTTGAGCCATATGATGAATCGTTTTTAACTTATGTACAAGAACAAGAGCAGGGTTGTCGTTAACAGTATTTCAGGTTTCAGTTTCTAGTTCATAGGCTAGGCCACTGTCATTGCCCCATATTTCAACTTTATAGGCGACATCATCGCCAAGTTTAGCCCCTTTTGGGATATCACCTGCATCTGCTGTAAAACCTGTGCCCGTTTCATCAGAAACTCTTGCAAACCGTGAATATGCATCCGGTAATGCAATGATTTTGCCAATTCGCATAAAAAAGCCTCCATCTCCGGCATATTCGGCTGCTAATTTGAGAGGCTTTAGCTGTTTTTTATTTTTTCACGAATAGTGCGAATTAGGACTTTAAAATCAAAGGGTTTTTGAAAAATCCCAGAGGCACCTAAGGTTAGCAGCTCTTTTTCGTCGTCTTTAAAATAGGCTGAAAAGAGATAGACTTGAATCTTTGGGAAGCGAAGATTGACGGTCTTTAAAAACTCAATGCCGTCTAAATTTGGCATCCTGACGTCTGAGAGTATAAAATCAACAGCGTGGTTTTCTAATAACGAAAGACCTTCTAGACCATTTTTAGCTTGATGGACTTGAAAACCTTCCATGGTGAATATTTCACATAAAATTTCACGGAGATTCATTTCATCATCAACAATAAGGATAGTACTAGACAATGCTTGCTTCCTCAGAATTAGAAATAATAGGAAAGCTAAGAGTAATTCTATAATCACCGTCTGAAGTAGTTGAACTCTTTAAAAATCCACCTTGAAGATCAATAATACTTTTAGCTAAACCTAAGCTCATCGATGTGTCTTCGGATATAAGTCCTGGTGAGTCGAAATTTAGTTGAGGGTTTGTTGCTTCATACTCGATATGGATGGCTATAACTTTATCATCAACAGACAAAAATAAGGAAATTTCCTTTTTCTTATGGTGCGTAACACCCATGATCTGATGAATATGTTCTATGATGATTAAGATAGCATTATCAACTTGACCACGCTGGCTCTTAATAAAGATATTTCTGTCAATAGGGTGCTTAATATTAAATTGCGTGTTGCTGGCACTAAATTTCTCTGCGCTAAATTGGGCTACATTACTAATAATTGCTTTCACGCTCATAATCTCAAATGGTATGTTTCGCGGTTCTTCAGAGAAGAGCTGCAGATCGAAAATAATATTGTTAATTTTATCAACAGTTTCGGAAATTCGTTGCGAAGATTGGATCAACTTCTTATCGTCACCTGCATTTTCTATCTTAGTAGCTACATAATCAGCGTTTGCTTTAATGACCGCAAGAGGGTTCTTGATTTCTTGTGAGATTTCGCTTGCTAAGCGACCAAGACTGGTCATGCGAGATTTATAATCAGCTCTTTCACGATCTCGCTTTGAAGAGGTGACATCTTGAAGGACAGCGCTGAGCACAACTTGTGCGTTCTTGATATTGCGCTTGGCTAAAAACCGTATAAATTTTAGATTTCCTTTGGGAGTTACAAAGTTTAACTCGGCATCAACCTCAGTGCCATTTTTAATAAGCTCGGTAAGTCTGCTTCTTAGATCGCGGCGTACTTCATCATCATAGTAGCTCAAGATGTGTGTTAATGTTATTTCATTTCCTTTTTCTATTTCATGAATTAGATAGCACTGGTCACTAAAATTGGCTTGATCATGAATAAGATCATATTGCCAACATCCGATATTAGCCATCTTGCTCATCTCATCTAAAAGTTCATTTTGTAGTGAAATTTCTTCTTCCACTTGTCTTTTTATGGAAACATCTCTGATAATCACAAGGATTTCGTCTTTTTTCATCGGTAATAAGCGTGCCTCAAAGAACTGCTTTTGTGCGTTGATGTTTATAGAAAACTCTAGAGACTCACCCCCCTTGGGGTTTGAGATAGTGATCTTTTGCAGTGCAGAAGTAATTTCATTGCCAACATCATATGGAAATATTTTTTGGATCTTTGAGCCGACCATATAAGATTTGGTATCAGGGTCAGCATTTTGATTTTGTGAAGATTCTTCACAGAAGATAATGGTTCCGTCATTTTTAATAATCATGAGCTGATCTGGCAAAGCTTTTATTAAATATCGGCAAAATCCTTCTTTACGGTTTCTCGCTTCTTCAGATTTCAAGCGACTATAGACAGCCGCTAAAGAAAACGCCAACGTTGTGAAAACAAGAGTTAGAAATATGAGTTGCGTATCAAAATTTGGAGCTGCAAAGGATGTAAGTAAAGCAGACGAAAGCATTAGAATCATAAACCAGATTAATCCAGGTTGCTCTTCGATAATTGAGGTGCCAAGAAATACCATAAGAACGAATCCATTTTGGTAGTAGTGGTGCATATTATTAACTGAAGTGACATAAGAAAGGTGAGCCATAATGATGGTAAAGCAAAGGTAAAGAAGCTTGCCAGAATGAACTTTGATAGTGTCTAGTGTTTGTAAAAAAATCCCTGAAGCAAAATAGACAATAGCAACGCTAAACCGAAGAATCAAAGGATCATAAAAAGAAGGGTAGACGATATTGAAGGCCAGGCCCCAGAGAGGATACATAATGGCGGTTAAAATATAAAGGATGATATATTTTTGTTTGGCGTATGGATAAACTTCTTTTGTGATTGCGCCATAGTCTTCAATCATTAGAGGCCTTTTTCTTAGGATCAATCATAGCTAAAAGATCGTAGAGCTTTTCTTTTGAGATTGGTTTAGCTAAATAATGATTCATGCCCGAGGCATAGCATTTTTTAATCTCTTGGGGTTGGGTAATGCCTGTTACAGCGATAATGATAAGGTCATCATAGTCAGCATTTTGGCGGATTTCTTGTGAGGTTTGGTACCCATCTGTTTCAGGCATAAAGCAGTCCATAAGAACAAAATCGTAGTGGTTTTTTTTCAAAGCGACTAATGCTTCTTGGCCGCTAGAGACTTCATCAAAGTGCACACCAAAGTGATTAAGGAAAGCGCCAAGTACCTTTCGATTTACAGAAT
>CALBMD010000478.1 GCA_937896265.1 uncultured Pseudomonadota bacterium | reverse complement strand
GGGAGAAAACTGCGCAGCTGGTTTCTCCCAAGAAGGCTTTTTTTGGAAACCAGTTAGCGTGGTTTTTCCAGACTTCACCTTGCTTTCTATTCAAAAAGTAGAAGGATTCTTTGATTCGCTTGCAGTTAATGTCCCATCATGTCCAAAAACCTCGCCGCTTAAAATTAACATATTTTCATCAAGAATATGCCCTAATCGTTGAAAATCAACTGCTGTTTCAGCTGTGGCGTTAGCGCTAGAGGCATTGACTGAAATACTTTGGCTAAGGGCGTTCATTGCTGTTGAGATATTTTTAATACCGGTTACTTGCTCTTTCGAAGCTGAGAGAATCTCAAGATTATACTCTTTAACTTTACCAATACCAGCAGCAATGTCGTCTAAAACAGCAGCACTGTGCCCCATGCGGGTTGCTGTATCGACAGTCCTACTTTTGGCATCTTCAGCAAGAGCTTCGACTCTTTCACGAGAAGCTTCAATTAAATCCGTCACTGATTTAACGCCACTTTCTACCATATCAGAAATTTCTTTAGCAGCATTTCCACTCATCTCAGCTAGATTTCCCACCTCTTCAGCAACAACAGCAAATCCCTTGCCGTGTTCTCCTGCTCTTGCCGACTCCACTGAGGCGTTAAAAGACAAAAGCTTGGTTTGAAAAACAATATCATTGATCATTTTTGTCTTAACTGAGATATCAGTGATGACCTTGACCACGTCGGATAAACCCTCATTTTGCTTCATAACCTGTTGTGAAAATTGCTCAATAGTCCCCTTCATGACCTGCATTGATGAGGTAGCATCGTGGATAGTACTACGACCGCTCTCGGCTGAATGGAAATTTTTCTCAGAGGAACTAGTAGAAAGATTTACCTTATCCATCGTGCGAGTCACCATCGCTGATATCTCATCAAGGGTTGATACAGTTTCTTGTACAGCAGCTGCGCCCTCTGTTGCTTGAGAAGATAGAGAATTAGACTGATCAACAAGACTCGCAGTACGAAGACGTAGATCTTCAGCTGCTTGACGAACGCTTGTCAAAGATCGTTCAAATCGATGCACCATATTGCGAGTCAAGATCATACTTAAAGCAATACCACATGCCATCATAGCCAAACAGAGTGCCAAGCCAACAAGATAGACCTTGGCTAGTTGTTGTACAAACTGCGAAGCATCCATTGAAATAATAATGAGAAAATCTTCTAGATGCTTTATCGCATTTTTCAAGGTAGCAATACTTTCCAACCCAGCTTCAATAGCTTCCACCGTGAGAGTGCCCTCAGCAGATCCATTTACGACAGTGCTAACTTTGCTTTTCATTCCATCCAAAGCCGCTTTTATAGGCTCAACATTGTCGCTAACAGATGCAATTGCTGCAATTTCACCCAAGAGATCAAGAGTATTCGCTTTCACATCCTTACTGCCAATACGTAAGTCGTCAGCAGGAGATTCTGCTTTCTTTTCAAGCGCTAAACGAGAAAGTTCAACAACCCCCTCAAAATCCTCAATAGAGGCAAGCACACTACCTACTAACCGAGTGGCTTTTACAGAGGCGTGGGATTCCTCCGACTGTGTAAGTAACTTCTGAATAAAGACCTGGACACCCATTAAAAAAATCAAGCTAAGGGCAGTCGTGATGAAATTAAGTGTTAAGATCTTCCATCGGATCGAGCGGCGTTCAAACCTTGCTAGTAGGCTCATGATTAATCCTTCATTCTATTTTTTACATTTGCCAAAATTCTTGGCTTTATCCACCGTAGCGCAAATATCACCGGTGCTAATCACTTCATCTCCCGCCTTTTTTCTGAATTTGACATCAGTGACCATTTTAGAGTCTGTGATTTCTTGGCGAGCTGCGCTGTTGAAACACTCTTTTTTAGCTTCGGACTCGCACGCAGCTTTATCTTTAGCTCTCTTTTCTACTTCGCAACTGGCCTGGCCTTCGCATTTAGCGTAGCTTTGTGCTTCTTTTCCTGGGCAAGCCTTTCTGGTCACGGTAAAAACACAGGAGTCAGCTAGACAAATTTGTGACAGCCCAAAAAAGGCTAAAACAAATAAAATACCCAAGCGAACCATAGAGAGTACTCCTTTAAATTCTGTTAAAACTCTGATTTTATCCTTACATTATAGCATGCAGATGAGTGATTGCTTGTACGACTCATTTTCGTTAATAATGAACCAATCGCTAAGGAGCATTGATGAATAGCCAACAGCTAGAGCAGTTTTATCGCGAAAGGTCCTATACAAAGGTATTTGCATATCCCTTGTGGACCATTTACTTAGAGCCAAAACAATACTATTTAGGTTGGGTCTTTGCTTGGGCTAATCGGCCTGATTGCTATGACGTCACTCTGACAACCCCTGAGGAATGGCAGGAGCTGCACCAAATTATTCAAGATACCAAGACAGTCTTTGCGTCTTTTTTAAGACCAGAGCTAGTGAACGTTTCTTTTTTGGGAAATATGAGCCGCCATTGCCATTGTCATATAATCCCGCGCTACAAAGAGCCAGTCTCTTTTGATGGCGATCTGTTTGCAGATGAAAACTTTGGTCAGCACTATAACCAGACAAATACCCAATACCGAGAAACCCTACACCCGATTCGGTTTGAAAAACTGCGTAGCCATTTGGCTGATGCTTTTCAAAGGCTAACTTATGTCAGCTAGCATACTATTTGATGTCGACTCTACTCTTCTCGACAGGGAAAGCTTTGAAGAGCTTATTCGCCTGGCAACCCCTGACCCAGCTGTCTTAGAACAGGTTGCTCTTTTGTCTCGCCTTGCTATGGAAGGGACTATTTCTTTTCAAGAATCTTTGAGCAAACGCATTGCCCTATCAGCTTTTACCCGTCAGCATGTTGCTCAAATTTGCCATCAGCTTGCTGACTGGATCAGCCCTGGCATGAAAGAGCTCATCGCTAAATTACAAGCTCAAAGCATCCGAGTTTGGCTTGTTTCTGGCGGCC
Organism: uncultured Pseudomonadota bacterium; assembly: GCA_937896265.1. Taxonomy (GTDB): domain Bacteria; phylum Bdellovibrionota_B; class Oligoflexia; order Oligoflexales; family Bog-1112; genus CALBMD01. The sequence continues at coordinate 4,930 of CALBMD010000478.1, read as the reverse complement.
TCCAAGAGATTATTACCCACTGTGCTTTGCTGCTTAAGATTCCTAAAGAACAGGCTCAAGGTGCTAAGGTTGGCTGGAGTGAGGATGATATGCCAATATTCGATTGGCAAGATGCTCTTAGCCAGTCCAAAGTATTGGGAGCACAGGCATTAGCAGCACAGTTTACCTCACCAACTATCATGATTGGTGATGGCTGGACAGACTTTGAGGTTTTTTCTAAAGGTGTTGCTAATTATTTTGTCGCCTATACTCAATGGGTAAAACGCCCCCAAGTTATAGCGGCTGCCCAGGCACATAACCAAAATATTGCTCAAAATTCGCAAGAATTAGAGGCTATCTTGGATAGATTAGTCTTTGGCGCTTTTGCGCCAGCTACCAGCTAGCAGGGTGATTTGGCATATATGATCAAGACGCTCGATATGCTCAAAGGCATCCCAAGGGTGTTTACCAATCGCACAAACCCCATGATTTTTCTGGCCAACAATATCAAAACGCAAGGGGCCGTTATCAGCACCGCGAAAGGCGTGATTAGTACCTTCAGCTAACGCTGGGGATCCAGCAGGTACCACACCAATGCTTGGCCCAACCCTAGTATAGCGGCTGATTTCTGGAAATTCAGCAGCCATCGCTTGCAAATCAATACCTGCTGATAAGGCCGCAACAATATGAGTGGAATGCACATGGACTACAGCCCGAGTGGTTTTAGCATCCTGCTGCAAGAGGTAGTGCATACGAAATTCGGTGGAAACACCTGTGCCTTCAAACATCGGCTGTGAGGCGCCATCAACACGAACCTTTATCAGATGCTCGGGATGAATGATATTTTTGCGCCAAGCGCTTGGGGTCAGATAGAGAGAGTGTGAAATAACCCCATCAGTGGAACGTCGCAAGGAAATGTTACCATCTCTTGTTGTGATCCAGGAACGGCGATAACATTCTCGAAGGACATCACCTACAGCTGTCAACATATCTTCCCCCAGTTATGAGTAAAAAGGCTCAAAAAATATAGGATGAACTTTATTCACGATCTCTAGTTGAACATAAATGAACACACAGCGCTCGGCGAGCAATCTCTCGCAAAACTCTCGATCTTTGCCGTACATACTCGTTATATTCGTTATTACCATGCTGCTGCGGTGTTTCACATCTGCGTACTAAAGGAAAAATATCTGAGGCTAAACACCGAAACTGTCCGTCTTGCACATCAAGACAAGCCACACCGCCACAACAACCAATTATCGCTGTAAATCCGAATGATATCGCAGCAGCATATATAGCTGAAGGATGAGGATAAACTGAAGAAAAGATTGCAACACTTACCGTACCTAATGCAATTTTACAGCATCTACATACTTCTGCAGCGGCGCCATGAACCTGATCCCTTCGCACCTCTTCTAAACCACGACGCATCTCTTCTTGTCTAGGCGAAGCTCCTCCCTGCCTTTCAGGAGCCAAGAAGGTTGCTTCTTCATATGTATTTTCTCTTAATAATGGCTGCGGACGTCCTAAATAATTCTTTTGTCTATCAGAAAATTCTTTACGAAATACATGCTCAGACTCATGTAAAGGCTGACGCACTATTGAAAAGCCAAGAAATATGCTGACCTGCTTTAGAAAAGATTCTTCTTCATGCTGAATAGCTTCAAGATGTTGTTTCATACAACTTCGACAAAAAGAAGTATTTTCACAGTGTAGACACTCAAACCGAACAGATAAAATCTTTTGGGAGCATTGACTGCAAGATAAGATCTGACCATTTTCCTCAAATTGATTATCAGAGGTATCTATGGGCTCTTTTAGATCAAGCTTGTCAAGATTATCCCAAAACTTGATCCGGTACTGCTTAAGTATCTCGTCTGTAATGGGCAAAGCCAAGGGTTTTGTGAGGTCTCGGTTAGCTCGATCTGTGAAATCAAAACGCATATTACAAGCGACAGATTCTCCATTAGAATCATGGTAACGATGGCCACAAACCATAGCATTGCAACCCCCGTCTTTAAAAATAAAGGCTAGACACTGAGGATTTGGGCAGGCTTTACAGTTGGTTTTAATGTATTCATCTGTCTTTGCATCGTGTCGTATTCTAACCTGCCAATCCTTCACTTGCAGCTCAACAGGGCAATCGCCATGGAAATGAAATGCCACGCTGCATTCTTGGCAGAACCCTGCGAACTTTGTTTGACCATCCTGGCGCTTACGAACACAAGCCTCTTGCTCACAAAACCGCTGCCTGACACCAGCTCGTTTACTATAGATGGATTCACAATCAGGGCATATGCAGTATTGGCTCTTTTGAGCAGCAAATCGCCCAACAACCAAATCACCATCTCCATCAACCTGTTGCACTTTCCAGTATTTGTTATTGATTTTTTCAGGATGCTTCCGAAATAGCTTTATAAGCAGCTCCTCCGCAAGAGCATAATCATACTTTTGCTGACACTGTATATCTGGGCACTTAGGAGGATTAGGTTCCCAGAACTTAGCTAAGCAGACGTCACAATAGCGATGGCCTTGATTACACTGAAGAGTCTCATCCGTAAGTTTATTTTCGTAACAAATCTCACAGTCGACGAAAGCGTTATCGATGCTTGCTAACACACTGTAATTCCATAGCAGCATCAAAATAAAGAAAAACTTGCGCATATTAGCCCACCTCTCAAAGTGGGTTCTATATTCTAAAGCTTAAGGAAGTACAATCGCAAATCTTCAATGCGCAGTAAAAGCCTCATGCAAGTAAGGGAAAGCTAGCCCCTTGACTTTATCGCCAGCCTGAAGCATTGTGTTCCCATCTTATGGAAAATATAGAACAGCACGTTAAGATCGAAAAGCAAAAGGCTCGTGAGCTACGCAAAAGCCGTTGGTGGCAAAATAAAATCGCCACTCAATGCCAATGCTATTATTGCGCCAAATCTCTGTCCCGAGATTTAGTCACAATGGACCATGTTGTGCCCCTGTCTCAAGGTGGTGTAAGCAGCAGAGGAAATATTGTGCCATCCTGCAAAGAGTGTAATAATATTAAGAAAAATCGCACAGCTTCTGAATGGCTTTGGGACTCTATATCTGATTCATCTCTGGTGCCCATTGAGGAGAGTCATACCAGCCATCAGCTTGCCGACGTTCGTGAATAAGAGTCCATGCTGCACCAGCAAATATTTTAACCTTCTTATCAATCGACAAGATCTCAGGGTCATCCATATTGCCTTCATCGCGGATGACCACATTGAGCTGATCACATCCTGTTAAGGCTTCGATAATACTATCTTTTTCCGCCTTTGCCTGAGCAAAGCTTTTGAATATTAGCATCTTATATTGCTTGGTCAACTTAACCTCTTAAATTCAAATCACAGCAAGAAAGAGAATTGGGTAGGAAACAACAAAGCTGACTCCTCCCAAGTAACAATCCCCAATCTTTATAATATATTTTCTTGCCAATGAATAGGTAGCATACTAGTCTGATCATTTACAAACGTCTTGAAAAGGGAAAGAAATTGATTCAGCAAAAAGGTGACTTCAAAGTAGCGGACATGAGTATTGAAACTGTTCGCTGGGGCCGAAAAGAAATCGAGATGGCTGAAAAAGAGATGCCCGGCTTGATGGCATTGCGTGAAGAGTTCGGTGCATCTAAGCCTCTTAGTGGCGCCCGAATCGCCGGCTGTCTTCATATGACAGTTCAAACTGCTGTATTAATCGAAACCTTAACTGCGCTTGGTGCCAAGGTTCGTTGGTCAAGCTGCAATATCTATTCTACTCAAGACCACGCTGCTGCCGCTATTGCCGCTACAGGCGTCCCTGTGTTTGCTTGGAAGGGCATGACCGAAGAAGAATTTGTTTGGTGTATTGACCAAACACTCATGTTCGAAGACAACCAACCCTTGAATATGATTCTTGATGACGGCGGCGATTTGACCCAGATCGTGCACGATCGCTTCCCGCAATACCTTAAAGAGATTCGCGGCCTTTCTGAAGAAACTACAACAGGCGTTCACCGTCTTTACAAAATGTCACAAGAGAAGACTCTCAAAGTGCCAGCTATCAATATCAACGATAGCGTTACCAAATCAAAATTTGATAACCTCTATGGCTGCCGCGAATCCCTTGCTGATGGCCTTAAAAGAGCCACTGACATCATGGTGGCAGGCAAAGTCGTTGTTGTCGCTGGTTACGGCGATGTGGGTAAAGGCTGTGCTCAAGCTATGCGAGGTCTTGGCGCCCGCGTTCTTATCACTGAGGTCGATCCTATTTGCGCTCTACAGGCGGCAATGGAAGGCTATCAAGTCACGACTATGGAAAAAGCTTGTCCTGTTGGCGATATCTTTGTCACTGCCACTGGCTGCAAAGACGTCATTACAAACAAACACTTTGTCCAAATGAAAGATGAAGCCATCCTCTGCAACATCGGCCATTTTGATTCAGAAATTGAAATTGCTTGGCTTGAAAAGAATCCAGAGGTTAAAGAAACCAATGTGAAACCACAGGTCGATATCTTTAAACTACCTAATGGCAACTCATTGATTATTTTAGCTCGTGGCCGCTTGGTAAATTTAGGCTGCGCTACTGGCCACCCAAGCTTCGTGATGTCAAATTCTTTCACCAACCAGACACTTGCCCAAATTGAGCTTTGGAACAATTCTAAAGCTTATGAGTCAGGTAAAGTCTACACGCTATCAAAGAAGTTGGATGAAAAGGTAGCTCGTCTACATTTGAAGAAGATTGGTGTAGAGCTCACAACCTTGACCAAAGACCAGTCAGAGTATTTGAATGTGCCTGTTGATGGTCCATACAAGCCAGAGCACTATCGCTATTAACTCTCAGACCAAGAGGCTCTTTTCGGGGGAACCATCTTACGGTTCCCACCATAACAAGATAGTTTCTAGCAAGTTTTTTAAGAGCTAGTTTGTAATAGCAGCCTGGCATAAGACGGTGTTCTGGG
>CALBMD010000477.1 GCA_937896265.1 uncultured Pseudomonadota bacterium | reverse complement strand
TTATGCCGAGCCTAAGGTAGAAGTATTCAAAGAGCTCTTTGAAGAAGTTTTATCGATAGTAAAAAATTGCGTGAAGGATCACTATAAAATAGACGAAGGACATCAACAGTTTGGTAGGAAATTAATACCAATAGTATTAGAAGTGTTAAAATTTCTTGAAGAAGTTGATCAAAGGCGGTCACAAGAAGCAGCAGCTGCCCAACCGGCTGCGTCATATGCAGCAGCAGCATTTTCCGCAGTACCCTATCCGCAGTCTTTGCCATTAAACCAACGCAAGATGCTTAGGTTGGCAAAAGACTAAATAAAGAAGTTCATTGTTGTTTGCACTCAGCTGTGAAATAGCTCAAAATTAGCATATGAGAATAGACTTCTTCATGATTCTTTTTGTGCTTCTTGGAGAGCCAAAAATTGCTTTGGCAGAAGTTGGTTTTCATATGCATGCTGGTTATAGCCCACTTGGGCAGCTAGTTGGTGAAAACAGCACCACGGATATTAACACTGTCTTTACCTCGACTGCTGCAGAGTATCGAATGCCGATCTCTTCGGCATTAACGGTTGGTGCAGGTGCTGCTTTTAATCTCAGTTATTTGCAGTTTCAACGTGAAAAAATGGACTATGTGGGCACTTACAATTCGGTTGGTGTCTCCACAGCTATTTTTTATACACTGGCTTCGAACTACAGTCTTGTTTTGCATGCTGAGAGTCTTTTGCTCCCCAAATTGACAGTCAAAACTAATTCTGAGACAAGGGTCAATGATGTCACACTAAAGCAGTCGCAATTGACAACTTACCAAAATGGTCAAGGCGTGTTAACGAGATTGGCTTTTATCCATTCGTTAGATAATGGGAGATCAAGAAAGAACTTACCAGTAGTATTTGGCCTCTCTGTTGATTTGCTAAAACAGCCTTTTAGCAAATCAACAGTCAAGACTAATGTGAATCTTCGAAATGTTGGAGCTCGTAATGATGTTTCAAATACTGGTCAGTATCAAATGAGCTATCTTGGGATTGGCTTGCGAGTTTCTATCTCCCTCTAGCCTGCACATTCAGCAAAAAACCCCCAATTCTTATATGAGACAGCTCTAGCGCCTTGGCTAAACTTTCATCGCTATCTACCGATCACTATGCTGGACCAAAGTAACAGATTGCCTAAGGCCTGAGATGCTGAAGACGCTTAGCAAAATAGCGCTTATTGCAAGCTTACAGCTGTTTGCTGCCTGCTCGGATAAAGTAGATTCCTATGGAAATCAAAATTCTGGCTCAGAAGATACTGCTAAAGATAAGAAGAGCAATAAACCAAAAGCTCGATTTGCTTTAATCCCGACTGGTTTAAGAAACGCTCGTAAAAGCAATGCCTTTGCTTTGACCGCCCCTGCAACGTCCTATTCTATTTTTTTAGATGAGTGTCAAAGTGGTTATACATCAACAGCAACAGAGATCAGTACAGATCTGCAGGTCTATAAATTCGATCAAGATTGCTTAGCAAAATTGACACAATTTCAGGTGAATACAATCACTTATTCAGCAACAGCTACCGGAGCTACCGATTTTACTAGTTGGTTGGTTAATGATACGGCAGTATTTGCTAATACTGTAGATTCCACTGACACAGTGGGGGTTAAGGTCGTAGCGCAATTGTCATCGCCAGTTCTAGGCGTCGATACAGTGAGCTATACTTTCTATGATATTGAAGCGGGTGCTGACAATGATGATTTGACACCAACAGTATTAGGAGCTGGCCATACAATGACAGTAGATGGGCTGGCAGCACTTTCTTTTACTATTGAGTATGTTCGTTATCAAAATATAACTGCAACGGGGGAAGGTGAGTTTGAATTTAGTTTGCAATGCACTGTGCCTTTGACGAATGGCAATACGACTTGCAAGGATGTTACCTTAACAGACATTGACTACAAGCTAGTGGACGATACTTTTACTAGCACGGTGACATTAACCGATGCTGATGGGATCTTTAACACAGCTGGAACCTCTGTACTTGCTGGTCATAGGGTAAATGTTGGAGGAACTGACAGTGCCGGTAATGTGTTAGCTAAGGGTGGTTTTTACACCAGTACGACATCTCGACTACAAGGACCTGGTAAGATTCACCTCAACCAACATATGATTTTGATCTTTCGTGCTGGCAATTCTTATCTTTATTTCAATGTCGATCATGTAGGATTAGATCAAGATTAAGATCTCTTTCAAACAAGACATTAGAGTTCTTCTCTTATTGCTCTCTGCCAGTTGTGGTGAAGTTGATAATAATCTTTCTAAAAATGGCATCACTTATCATATGCTTAATAAGTACACAGGAAGCAAAGTTAATCAGATGCTTTTGTCGATGCCTAAGCCTGAAGGTTATAAATTCAAGATCTCTGGCGAGGAATTTAAGGCTGACGTTCCTTTAGATACTTACCTTGATATGCGTCATGCTGTGAATCTTAGCTATACCGAAGAAGGCGACTATGCCTTAACTCTTGAAATTCTGAGACCTGACGGGGTAGCTCTTATTCACGAGAGGATAGAGTGGACCTATAGCCGCGTTGGGCCTGCTGTACCGCAGGTAACATTTACAGAGAAAGCCACCAGTGATGATTTGGTGACGTTTGTTTTTAGTGCAGATCTATCCTCTAATATCAATGAAGTTTGGATTGCTGGTGATACTGCAGAAAATAACGATGGAGGATGGTATAGCATCCCTGATAATTTTCAGTTACCAGTAGTCGTATCAGAAGAAGATGGACTAAAGAACTTTACTCTAAAGTTTCGCAACGTCTTTGGTAATGAGGGAGAGGAATTTACTGCAAGCATTTTGAAGAAGAGTATCGGGCCAAAAGATTGTGTCATTGAGGTCCCTGGAGCTAAGACGAATTCAAGAGATTTCTCCGTCTATCTGAGTGCTGTAAATGAAGGAGCAATGTACTATCATTTGTCAGGTGATGTGGAAGCCTTACCTGTCCAGGAGTTCTTCGGATCAACATATGCAAGGATAAAGTTAGCTAAGGGTAAGGGAACCAAAAAATTTCGTTTGAAGATGAATGATCTGGCAGAAAATGCTTGTCCCGAAAAAGAGTTCACTGTGGTTTATGATAAGAATTATATTCCTGCAGGGGTGGATGTAGCAGATCATTTGTTGTGGACAGATAGTCTAGATATCACGCTGGAGCAGAGGTTTGATTTTCCTAAGAGTACAGAAGCGCAAATGTTTATATCCGGATCTATTTATAAAACTGCCAATACTTTTAAATGGATCCCCTTTCAGGAAGCAATTGCCGTTAAGCTAGAGCCAGTTGAAGGTCACAGAAATATTCATGTAGTGTTTCGTAATGCCTTTGGTGAAGTATCGTCGCGCGTGTCAACAGGGATTTATTTAAAACCATTTATTAGGATTAGTGGGTCTTTGCCAAGATACAGTATAGCAGTAAGTCATTTTGCAACTCTTTTAGATCTGACGCTGACGGGTTGTAGCGAGAATTATAATCACGTAGCATACCGAGAATTTTTTCTTTGTACTCCTACTGGCAGGCAAGCCACTGTAGTCTTTTATCTAATAGATGGGACTTTAGTGACAAGAAAAGCGGCCTTTTAAAAGCTTCAGAAATCTCTTGTTATAATTGACCGTGCTTCTTGATAAGGATCAGGTTGATAAAAGGTGATAAAAAAATGCAGAATGTATGACCTTAATGCTAGCTTTGATGTATCTGAGTGTAGATTAATTTCTTTTACTGGAGGATGGCATAAAAACAGAGAAAGCAAAATGATTCTAAGTTTTAACGCCGGAGATCCTGAAAGACATGTCATAGCAAGGGATTGGGTTGGATTTTTAACTATGCAAGAAGTGGCTCGTGGAATCTCTTCACTCTGCTTTGTCTCTTTTTTCTTAGAATTATAACTAGAAGGCAAAAGAAGCCATCCATCAACTTCATTTTCTTCTGTCTTATTTGGCTTTTCGTAAAAATCTTCAATTAGTTTGAAATCTTGGCCGCTACTGGTAGCGAAAACTTTAGGGTAGAAAAAGATGAGTAACAGAGTAAGATTCAGTAGTTTCACTTGGTCCTCCTGGTTCTGCCTAAAGACCATAACATATAACTTTGCTTTTTCTCTAGTTCAAGTTGTTTTGCAAGGCGGTATCAAGAAATTTTTCAGAGAAATGTTCGGAGATTTATATAGCTTAGTTGTAAATTAAGTTATAAACATCATTGCTCTGAAACCCTTTCATTTCTATAATTAATCCCGGATCCAAATTTCTAGTTGTGTGTTGCGTTGCTTTGTCGTCGCGAAATCCTCGTGTACTAATATGTACACTGAGGTTTCGCTCCTCCTCGCGCCTTGCACCCAACCGAACTTCGAATCCTTTGAACTTATTAGTAAACTTCAAAAAATTTCCTTCTGGATTAATCTATGTTTGATCCCATTAAAAAAGCACAGCGAGAATTGAAGAAGGCTGCTCGAGAGGAGCGGCAACAGCAAGTGAACAATATGGTGCGTCAGATGCGAGTGCGGGTAAAGACATCTTCTCATCATCATTTATGGCCATTATTTATGGAACTTGCAGGTCAGGCAGGGTTTCAGTTATCAGCAGATGCTATTTTAGATGAAGAGCTACGAAAGAGAATTTACTACTATGGTGCAAAGCAATTGCATCCAGATGCCTCAGGTGATGAACAGGCATTTAAGAAACTGGCCACTATTAATCTTACTCTTAAGAATCTTCTAGATAAGCAGTAAACATAAATATTGTTGCTTAGGATAGGCGGGTTTTGAAAAATATCTAAATTTACTCATAACCTAAGAAATTTTACTTGAAAAGACCGTAAGATTGGCTACCATCCTACCGAGAATTAATCCTCTATAGCGATCCCCACATAAGACTCTCTCTTAAGTGACGTGATTTCCGCATAGTAGAAAATATTTTTTATTTTGCTCGGGACCTTGGGGTGCCGGGCTATGCAAATTTTTTTGGAAAGGAAAAGCGAGACATTATGACCCAAACAAAAGAAGGCGAATTTGGCAAAATCCGGCAAATCCTGTGGCCTATCCACAACTATGAGTTGAAGAAATTCATCCCAATGTTTGTGATGTTCTTCTTCATCAACTTCAATTACAGCATCCTGCGTATTATGAAGGACTCTTTAGTAGTCAACGCACCTGGTTCTGGTGCAGAAGTTATCCCTTTTCTTAAACTGTGGGGCACAACACCTGCTGCCATCGTTTTTGTTGCCATTTATATTAAATTGGGTCTGACGCTCAGCCGCAAAGCTCTATTTTATACAACTCTTATGCCTTTCTTGGCATTCTTTCTTGTCTTCCCATATGTGCTTTATCCTAACTTGGATATTTTGCATCCAACAGTTTCAGCTGATTGGTTACAATCTATTTTGCCTGCTGGTTTAAGCGGTTTTGTTGCTATTTATCGCAACTGGACTTTTTCACTCTTCTACGTTCTAGCAGAGATCTGGGGGAGTTTGATTCTTTCAACTCTCTACTGGAGTTTTGCTAATGAAACAACCAGCGTTAAAGAAGCAAAGCGGTTCTATGCTCTCTTTTTGATGGGCGCTAACTTGGCTCTTCTTTTGATTGCGCCAGCTGCTCGTTATGCTAAGAGCTTGGGAAGCTGGTCTGCAACTTTGACCTTCGTTCTCAATATCGCTATCTTCTCAACAACAGCCGTTGCTTTACTTTATTGGTATATCAACCGCTATGTTTTGACTGATCCTCGCTTTGCTAAGAGCGAAGAAGAAGTTAAGCCGAAGAAAGCAAGCAAAGTGAAATTGGGCTTTGTTGATTCTCTTCGAGAACTTGGTAAATCTAGATACTTGGCAATGCTTGCACTTATGGTTCTTGCCTATGGTATTTCTATCAACCTTGTTGAAGTGACTTGGAAGCATAATCTAAAGCAATACTTCAACGGTGATCCGCAAGGGTTCTTCAATTTTCAGGCTATGATGATGTCTGCAACTGGTGTTTGTACCTTAACGTTCTTGTACTTTGGTACTAACAACGTCTTGCGCCGTTTTGGTTGGTATGGAGCAGCTATTTTCACTCCAGTGGTGCTTCTGATTACATCAACGCTCTTTTTTGCTAACTTGACATTCTCTGAATTCCTTACTGGCATGTTGTCGACAATGGGTGTTCTACCTTTATTGATGGCAGCATGGGCTGGCGGGATTCAAAATGTGCTAAGCAAATCAACTAAGTACTCTTTCTTTGATCCAACCAAAGAGATGGCTTATATCCCATTAGATGAAAACTCCAAACGTACTGGTAAAGCTGCTATTGACGGAGTTGGTGGCCGTTTAGGTAAGTCAGGTGGTGCTTTGATTAATATCATCTTGATCAGTATCTTTGGTTCTATTGATGCGATTACTCCTTATGTTGGGATCATCACTATCTTCATCATTATTTTGTGGATTGTGTGTGTGAAAAAGCTAAACAAGGAATTCTTGTTGCTTACCGAAGGAAAATCTTAATAAGAAAATTACGATAACTTGACCCATTGGTCGTTATCGTTTTTCTTATACTTTTTTTCAACAGCAGCCCATGCAACGCTATGGGCTGTTTCTTCTTGATCCTTATTTTCCCTTCTTTTTGCTGGCTCTTTATAGAATTCCCAAGCGTTATTAAAAGCCATTCGATAAATAGTTTGAGCATGATCTGGCAGATGATCCCTTACTTTTTCTGGTAAATCTGCATTTCTAGAGTAAGGCATATTTTATCTCTCTATATAATAATTTGTATTTTATAAAAAAATTAAGATGAATCTATGAACTTCTATCTAAGAAGCAATTGCCTTGTCTTAAGTTTGCCAATGGGCAGCCGAAAAGCAGAGTATGCGTACTCTAATAATGCAAATTTTAATACTGGCTGCTGCCCCATGTTTTGGGGAGCAAAGTGAGAGTTCTAAAATAGAGACCTTAATTCAAGGTTTAAGATCTATTACCAAAAACTCTAGCCAAGAAACTATTGATCATATTGCCGCAGAAAATAATGTACTCATCTTGCCAGCTGATAAGGTTGAAGAAGAGATGCTGACCATTGGTTTGCCGATTTTTGTTTATGCTATTCATGAGGAAGCAGCAATTTCTTGGGGTGAGATTGCATCGGTTGAAGTGCCGAGCAATTTTCCTTTAAACGGCTTGACTTGGGATGAGATGCTAGATCGTTTACCTCGTTTTGTTGCCAAACAAGCGGCGCAGAGGTCTGGGTTGCTTGTGTTGACGACTAGCGGTCCCTTGGTAGACTCGATTGTTGGTAGTGTTGGAATGGCTTTTCCAAGGAGCGTTGCTGCGGGCGGTTTAGCTTCTGGTATGAGTGCTATGGTACCTGTTCTGGGAGTTCCTGTGGCATCTCTTGCAACTGCTCTCACAGCAGCAATTGCTGCTGGTGCTGTTTGTTACTACAGCGTTAAACTTAATATTTGGATTCATGCTAAAGCTATTGATTTGAGAAGACAAGAATCATTATTATCACCTCTAAGGGATATGTAACTATGTTTTCTAAAGTTATATTCTATAGTCTTTTCTTTTTTAGCATGACCTTTCAAATATTAGCTCTTGATAGTTCTCAAGATAGTGAGAATTATAGTGACTTTATTAAGAATCTTTATTTACCAAATGATGTAGAAAAAGAATTGCTATCATTAGACGGTTATTTGACTGAACTTCTAGAGAAAAAAGATCCTTATGATATTAGAGGTTTTTCGCAATTACTAGATAGAACAAAGCTATCCCCAGATGATAAAGAGCGCGTTGTCGCTCGCATGTTTCTTGCCGTTAAGAATTATGAAAAGCGAAAGATAGCTGCTGACGCCTTAAAAAACTCTCAATTAGAATTGCGAGAGGCTGGCCGCACAGGCGCTTATGATATGGCATTTCATTATGCTGTTATAGCGGCAACTCTTGCAGCAGCAACATATTTTTATTTTGAGAGCGGTTCTATACAGGAGAAGGCAGTAACAACTCTTCAGCCTCTAAATTCTCTAAAATCATGGTTTTTTGGTACTCCTAAAACTCCTAAGAAAAAAGCGGTGAAAAAGATAACCGTAAAACAGATTGGGGATCTTTCAGGTGTTATTGATCTAGAAAAAAAGCTTAAGGAAACTGAAAAAGCTACTCTCGAAGTAATCGAAGATAGAGCTGTTTTGACTCTTCTAGCTAACTCTGAAAAATATAAATTACCATCGATAGAAAAATTTTATCGGGGGATAAGTGGCGCTTTGGGAGGTGGACAGGGAGCTGAACAGAGAATTGAAAAAGAATTGCTGGATAACTATGAAAAAAAGAAGCTCCCTAAGCAGAAGCCTGATCCTTCTTCTTTTCAGCATATTGCTAATACCTATAGGACAAATGAACCTGAGCCTGATGTAATTTATTCGTCAGTTACACGTGTTGTTGTAAGTGACGAAGCAGAATGGCTAATGCTTGCGCCATATCTTAAAGGCAAATATACCCCGGTGCGGGGATGTACGGTTGAAGAAAGCTTTGCGCAGGTAACTACACTTGTATCATCGGAGATAATAGATGCAGTAGGAAAAGTTACAAGTTCTGCAGGATCAGCAGCCACGAAAGCGGCGGCAGGGTATTTATTATATAATCAGTCTGCTGCTGTGACCAATCTTTCAGTTGCTGCAATTGGGGTTTTAGCTCAAGTAGCTGGTAAGGCGGTCCAGGGGGCCTCTTGGATAGCAAAACAGCCTGGAGACCTTATCCAAACTATTAAACGAAAAAATTCAGAAGAATCAAGATTGAACAGCGATATAAAGAAGAATGAAGAATATCTATCAAATTTTCGACCCTCTGGGGTTATAGAAGAGTTTGAGGTTCGTTATATTTCTTTGAAGAGATCTCTTGATCCTCAGGTGGCTTTTTTGATTGAGCGCTATTTAAAATCCTACCAAGATTCTCCTAACCAATTTTCTGAAAAGCAATGGATTCTTGATTTAGCTCTAGAACTACCGCAAGCAGATAGCGAAGTTCCTACGGTAAATCTTAATGAGATCGATCATCCCTTTCGCAATTTTGATGATCAAATTCGTGATTTTTTGAGAGGCTTTGTAAGGCATGCTGTTTCTGATGACGTTAAGAATTTTGATGACGAGATGACAAGTTCTCGACTTTTTTTTGAGGGTCCAAAGGCTTCCGGTAAATCTGAAGCTGCTAAGCGACTTGCAACAGTTCTTAATCGCCCATTAATTCGAGTGAATTTTGTAGGTAAGACAGTTGATGATATTGCTGGATTTGATAAGTCATCACCTAATGCTAGGCCAGGGTTGTTGGTGGATGCGCTAGTATCTATCAATCAGAAAGTAAAGACGTCGTATGCTAACATGATCTTACTTATAGAAGACTTTGACAAACTAGATCAGGCTGTGCAAACTTATGTGAAGGGGTTATTAAAGCGTCAAACTAATGATTTCTATAGTCCTTTCTTCAATATTAATATTAAGCTACCATCTATTATTGTTGTAGAGGGGAAAGAAACCCCTGATGATTTTGGATCTAAAGTTCACTTCAAAGATTATACCAATGAACAAAAAGAGAAAATTGTTCGTGAAGAGTTTTTACCACAAAATGCAAAAGATCTTTATAAGGGAATTGCTGATGAAAATGATCTTAAAGTAAGGTCTTGGTTGCATTATTTTGCAGATAGTAATTTTGAAAATACAAATTTATTACCTAACTCTTTGTTTAATGATATTCATGATATTATTGTTGTTACAAAAGATGACTTAAACAGTCTTCGTAAAAAAATAAAAGAGCTGTTAAAAGCAAATCTACCAAAAAAGAGATAAACTCTTTTCTGCGCAGCTTATTTTTTCCAAACCCTCCAGGCTTTCAATTTGTCAAGAAAACTAAGATGCTGGCTCTCTGTAAAAACCCCTTAAAAGCTTGCTAAAAAATAATGTTTCTGGCAGTTTGTGCAGAACTTTTTTTTGAGGCTTGCATGCGGCTTTCTATTCAAACTTTTCTAGTTGCTTCTTTTGTTTTATTAGCAGCCCCAATTGGGGCAACGCCTAAAATTCCGTTTTCTTGGCCAAGAAAATCCTGTGAAGATATGACAAAAGTGATAACTTCTCATCTTTGGGGGAATATCAAGGCAAAAATAGATAAAAAACCTAAGGCAAAAATTCAAGTGCCTTCTCATGAGAACTTGCGTGGCTATGTCGCTGAGTACTGCGCTTTCTATGGAATGAAAGAGGCTTTTGCTGGACAACAAGATGTTGAGATCTATTCAAGCGTGAAGTTTTCCAAAGGCAATGATGTGCTTGCTGAAGTTGATATTATCGCGCGAAACTGTCTTTTAGGAAGCATCGACTTTTATGAAGTGAAAGCTTACAGCAACGTTAGAGCGGGTTTTCATAGATCAAAACAGCAATTTGCTAATCTCAAGGAAAAGTTAGATTCTAATAGACACCATCCTTGGCCACCTGAAATTCAGATTTTGGTTTCAGCTATCCTTTTCGGCGATCCGTCTTTTCATTTCATGACTTACTCAGTGCCTTTTTTTGCTTTTAATGACAGTGAGGTAGGGTACGTGCCGCTGCCTTTTTCTTTTCAAGAGATTGAAATGATTACCAAGAAAGTTCATAAAGAACTTATAGCATTTCAAAATGCCTATTAGAGATTTTACCTGTAAGTTTCAATACAGGCTTTAATATGATTGATCCCGTTGATTAAAACATCAGTATGTCGACCAATAGAAACTCGAATTGCCTGTTTACCTTCAAACACTTCTGCTGGCATGATAAGAGTTTTATAGTCTCGAAGTAAACG